>CALXGW010000126.1 GCA_944387965.1 uncultured Anaerotruncus sp.
GTGTGCAGCGGCTGCATACGGCTCAGAACAGTTCGAGTTCCACCGGGCAATGGTCGCTGCCGAAAATCTCCGGATGGATGCAGCTGCCGCGGATTTCTTCCCGCAGCTTTTCGGACACCAGGAAATAATCGATCCGCCACCCCGCGTTCTTTTCCCGCGCATGGAACATATATGACCACCAGCTGTATGCCCCGGTGACGTCCGGATAGAGCAGGCGGAAACTGTCGAGGAAGCCCGCGCCGAGCAGCGCGGTCATCTTTTCCCGTTCCTGGTCGGTAAACCCGGCATTGTTGCGGTTGGTTTTTGGGTTTTTCAGGTCGATCTCCTGATGGGCCACATTCATATCCCCGCAGATGACCACCGGTTTTTGGGCGTCCAGGCGGGCAACATAGGCGCGGAAATCGTCCTCCCACTGCATGCGGTAATCCAGCCGGGCCAGCTCCCGCTGGGAATTGGGGGTGTAGACGTTGACCAGGTAAAACTGCGGGTATTCCGCGGTGATGACCCGGCCTTCATGGTCATGCAGGTCGATCCCCATCCCATAGGCGACGTGAAGCGGTTCGGTGCGCGAAAAGACGGCTGTCCCCGAATACCCCT
This sequence comes from uncultured Anaerotruncus sp., assembly GCA_944387965.1. GTDB lineage: Bacteria > Bacillota > Clostridia > Oscillospirales > Ruminococcaceae > Anaerotruncus. The sequence continues at coordinate 598 of CALXGW010000126.1, forward strand.
TTTTTTCTGCGCTGTTCCAATATTCATAATAACCGGGCAGGTCCAGTTCGGCCTGGCCCTGCTGCATTTTGGATTCCTGGATGCAGAAAATATCCGCATCCAACTGCCGGAATGCTTCCAGGAACCCTTTCCCCAGACAGGCACGCAGCCCGTTGACATTCCAGGATACCAGCTTCATGATCCCTTCCTCCTTGCTCTCCATACGGCAACCGCCGCTGTTTTTTCATTTTCCCAGGGTTATTATACGATACTTTCCCTGCGGTTGCAAACGGCTGGATGCTTTTTTGAGAGATTTGTGCTATACTGGTAATCGTTATCAGACGGCCGGATGCGCCCGGGCGGCGCAGATGGGAAATTTTTGTAGGACAGGGGGCTGTCGGGATGAAAACAGGTCTGGTACTGGAAGGCGGCGGGATGCGCGGGCTGTATACCGTGGGGGTGCTCGATTGTTTTTTGGACCGCGGCTTTATGGCGGATTATGTGGTCGGCGTATCGGCCGGGGCATGCAACGGGGCGTCGTATGTGTCAAAGCAGCGCGGACGCGGGCGGCGGGTCAATCTGGATTACCTGGATGATAAACGCTACCTGAGTTTATACAGCTTTTTGAAAACCAAATCAGTATTTGGGATGGATTTTTTATTTGATGAAATCCCCAATCAGCTGGAACCGTTTGATTATCAAACCTTTTTTGAAAATCCAACAGAATTTTGGGTGGGAGTGACCGATATCCACACCGGCAAACCGGTCTATTTTGACAAATCCCACTGTGACCACGACTGCACCGTGCTGCGGGCTTCCTCGTCCATCCCGGTTTTTTCGCCGGTTGTCGCTTATCAGGGCGGCGAATACCTGGACGGCGGCTCGAGCGACCCGATCCCGATCGAAAAAGCGCTGGCGGACGGATGCGACCGGCTGATCGTTGTACGCACCCGCGACCGTTCCTATCAAAAAAAGCCGGAATCTTTCCATGCAGTCTATGGGCATGTGTTCCGGCATGCGCCGGCCATGCGCGCGGTGCTTGAACACCGGCATGAGCGGTATAACCAAACCCTTGAAAAGCTTTCCCAACTGGAAAAAGAGGGGGTCGCATCGGTGATTGCGCCCCGTGAACCGGTCACGATCAGCCGGTTTGAAAAATCCCGGCAGAAACTGGATGCGCTGTATAAAGACGGGATGGCAGACGGGCAGATCTTTTTGCATTCGATCGGCTGGAAGGGATGACCCGATCGTCCCGGCGCCGTTTTGCTGCATAGTTTTGTCGATTTGTTGCATTTTGGCACGATTTTTGCTATAATGAGCGTAAATTCCTGACAGGATGGCGAGGTGGTTTTTATGGAGCTGGGGATTAAATTGGCGCAGACCCAGGCGCTTTCCCCGCAGATGGAATTATCCGTGCGTATTTTACAGATGGACAGCGCCCAGCTCAACGACTACCTGAAGGAGGTCATGCTGGAAAACCCGGTAATCGAGATCGAACCGCCCAAAGCGGCGGACGATAAGAAGGACCTGGCGCTGCGCAAGATGGAATGGCTGGAAAACCAGACCATCCGCGAAAAGGAAAATGTCGGCTATTACGAGGAAGACGAAGGGTCCATCCTGGAAAAGACCGTTTCGGTGACCGATGGGCAGAGCCTGGTGGACCATCTGCTTTCCCAGGTGGAACTGAGCGATATCCCGGTACAGTTGGCCTGCGCAGCCAGGTATGTGATCGGGTTTCTGGATGAAAACGGGTATCTGACGGCGCAGCAGGGGGAAATGGAAAAGGACGGGAAATATCCTTCCGCCCTGCTTTGCAAGGCGGTCCAACTGATCCAGAGCTTTGACCCGGCTGGGGTGGGCGCGCATGACCTGCGGGAATGCCTGCTGCTGCAGCTTGGGCCGGAACAGGTGCTGGAACGGCAGATCGTCAGCCAGATGCTGGAGGAAGTGGCCAAAAACCGGGTGCAGGCGATCGCAAAGGCGCTGGATCAGCCGGTGGAACAGGTCCAGGCTGCAATCCGCCAGATCCAAAGCCTCAACCCCAAACCCGGGGCGCTTTATGAATCCGGGCAGGCGCCGCAGTATATCACGCCGGATGTGGTCGTGACCAATTTCGGCGACCGGTACAATGTGATGCTGTGTGAATTCGGATACCCGGAAATCCATCTCAGCCCCAGTTATCTGCAGATGGCAAAGGAAACCTCCGACCAGGAGGTGCTGGATTATATCAACCAGAAGGTCAATCAGGTCAACTGGATCAAAAAGTGTATCGAAAACCGCAACAAGACCCTGCTGGCTGTGTCCAAAGCGATCGTCAAACGGCAGGAACGGTTTTTCCGGTATGGGCCGCAATACCTGAATATCCTGCGTATGCGGGAGGTGGGCGAAATGGTGGGGCTGCATGAGTCCACCGTCAGCCGGGCGGTACGGGATAAATACCTGCAATGCGCCCATGGGGTATTCCCGCTGCGGCATTTCTTTGTAAAAGGGATTGAAAAGGAAGGCGAAAGCGGCGCCAGCGCCTACAGCATCAAATGCAGGCTGCGCGAACTGGTGGACGGGGAGGACAAGGCGTCCCCGCTCAGCGACCAGCGGCTTTCGGAACTGTTGGGGCAGGAAGGGATGTCCATCTCCCGGCGTACCGTCGCCAAATACCGGGAGGAACTCGGGATTGCCAAATCCTGTGAACGGCTCAAATAATAAAAAATCCGCTGAGAGGGATGCTCTCAGCGGATTTTTTTCATTACCACTTTTCAAACAGCGTTTTATATTGTATGATTATCATATAGTATGTGCCATATACTCTTATTTAGGAAGGAAGATCAGCATGGGAAAAGAAAAGATCGGCGTTTATGGCACCGGACGGATCGGCGCTTGTGAAGCAACGTTAACAACCGGAAATGGTTTCCCGACCGTTGTTGTCGGGCATTCCAAAGCCGGGATGGAGCGCTGCCGTCAAACAATTGAAGAAAATTGGGAGGTCCTGATCGGGCAGGGGCTGGCTACCTCACAGAACAAACAAGCCGCCTTAAAACTGCTGACCATCACCGATGACTGCCGCCTGCTGGATGGGTGCAGCTTTATTTTTGAAGCGGTTTTGGAAAAGCTGGAGGTCAAAGCGGATGTCTTTGCAAAAATAGAGGCAAACTGTGCGGCAGATACCGTCATTGCCTCCTGTACTTCCTCTTTCCCGGTCCGGGTATTGGAACAGGTGGTCAAACAAAAAGACCGTATCCTGATCGCCCACCCTTTCCAACCGGCGCATATGCTGCCGCTGGTGGAGGTGGTGCGCGGGGAACACACCTCGGATGAAGCGGTCGCCCATACCCGTTCGCTGCTTGAATCGCTCCGGCGCAAGGTAGTCGTAATGAAAAAAGACCTGCCGGGCTTTTTGGTCAACCGGTTTGCGCAGGCGCTTTTCCGCGAATCCATTTACCTGATCGAACAAGGGGTAGTGACGGCGGAAGAAATTGATATGGCGATCAAATATGCGATGGGCATGCGGTACGCCTCCATCGGGCTGCTGGAATATTTTGACGATGTGGGATTCCAGCTTGAGCAGGAGATCGCTACCAATGTCTATCCGGATCTGTGCGCGGCTACCCAGCCGCAGCAGCTGGTCAAAGACGGTATCGCAGCCGGGAAAACCGGGCTGGCTGCCGGGCAAGGGCTTTATGACTGGTCGAAAAAAGACCTGGAAGATTATAAAATGCGCAAACAGGCGCCTTATTTCAAAGAATTGGACTGGGATATGCCGGTATAAAAAGCAGGATATTAAAAAAAGGGACGCGCTGGCGTCCCTTTTTTTGGATGCTGCCATCCAAAAGCGGCCTGCAAACCCTTGCTTACAGAAATTTTGCGGAAGGTTTGCAATGCGGCGGCAAACGCGGTATACTTTGCATATGGGAATCCGGCCCGTAACGGGCAAAAATGGAGGAAATGACATGGATTATCAGAAAGTGACTGCGATTTATTTCAGCCCCACCGGGCATACCGCCCAGTATGCCGTCCGGCTGGCCGGGCTGCTGGGGGGGAATACTGCCGATGTGGATTTGACCCGGCGGGAAAACCGTGACCGGCAGCTGCATTTTTCCAAAAACGACCTGGTCATTTTGGGCGCGCCGGTCTATGGGGGCCGTCTGCCCGGGCTGCCTGGCCAACCGCTCTTTTCCAATCTCCAGGGGGACAATACGCCCGCAATCCTGCTGGTCACCTATGGCAACCGCCATTATGACGACGCGCTGCTGGAACTGGCCGACCTTGCGCGGGAAAAAGGGTTTATCCCGGTCGCCGGGTCGGCGCTGCTCGCGCGGCATACCAATTCGGTCAAAATCGGCGGCGACCGGCCGGATGCAGCCGACTGGGAAGCATTTGCCCAGGCAGCCGCAGCTTTGAAGGCCCGGCTGGAAGGGATCGGGGAAGCCGATGGGCTGCGGGACAGCCTTTCGGTACCAGGCAACCGGCCTTATCGCGCCAGCCGCAAAAACGTCTTTTTCCCGCAGGCGGACAGCCGCTGCACCCGCTGTGGGAAATGCGTACAAGTCTGCCCCACCGGGGCGATTTCTGCCGACCATCTGGAAGGGGCCGACCTGTCCCTTTGCATCAACTGCGCCGCCTGTGTGCATCAATGCCCGGAAGGGGCGCGTGCATTCCGGGAGGACGCCTTCTGGGAGAAGGTACATATGCTCGAACAAAAATGCGGCCCGGTACGCCGGGAGGCGGAATGGTATCTTGTCTGACCGGCTGTAAAATGGGGCCGCACAAACGGCCCATGCGGTCAGGATCGGGTGGGGCCGGCCTGTGACCCAGGCCGGCCCGGTATTTTGTGGGAAAAAGGAGGGAGAGGCTTTTGCGGCTGCTGCACACATCCGATTGGCATCTGGGTATCTCACTTTACCATCTGCCGCTTTTGGACGAACAGCGCCGGATGGTGGACCAACTGCTGCAAACGGTGCGGGAACAGCAGGTGGATGCCGTGCTGCTGGCGGGGGATGTATTTGACCATGCGGTTTCCAGCCCCGAAGCCATCCGGCTTTATAACGATGCGATGACCGGGCTGTGCCGGGATTTGGGCGTGCCGGTGCTGCTCATCCCCGGCAACCATGACGGCGCAGCCCGGCTTGCGGCATGCAGCGCCCTGCTCGAAAGCGCGGGGCTTTATATCGCGCAGGGGCTGGAATATGCCTTGCGGCCGGTCCTGCTGGGGGACTGCGCCTTTTTCCTGCTGCCGTATTTTAATGCCGAGCAGGTGCGCGCCATGTTCCCTGGGGAAAATATCAAAAGTTACGCCGATGCCGCCGCCGTCCTGACCGGGCGGATGCGGGAACATTTCGTCCCCGGCAAAAAACATATTTTGCTCGCCCACTGCTTTGCCGCCGGCGCCCAGCTTTCGGAAAGCGACCGGGCGGCCCAGGTGGGCGGCAGCAGCCAGATCGCGCTTGATACCTTTGATGGGTTTGATTATGTTGCGCTCGGGCATCTGCACCGGGCGCAGGATATGGGGCCGGGGGTACGCTACAGCGGTTCCCCGCTTTGTTATGCCTTTTCGGAAGCCGGGCAGGAGAAAAGTTTCACCCTTCTGGATACGGAAACGATGGGATATACCGTCCTGCCGGTCAAAACCGGCCGCCGGATGCGGGTCCTGTCCGGGGATTTTGAAGCGTTGCTCGCGCAGGCGCCGCAGGACCCCGCGCCGGAGGATTATTTGCAGGTCGTTTTGGAGGACTGCCCGGCCGGGATGGAAAAACTGGAGATGCTGCGGGCTTTTTATCCGCATCTGCTGCTGCTGAGAGGCAGGGAACCGGCTGGCGGACAGGAAAGCGCCCTGACGGCGGACGCCATATCCCAGCTTTCGCCCGAACAGCTGCTGCGGCAATTTTGTGTTGAAATCCGGGGCGAAGGGCCGGACGAGCAGGAATTGCGCTGGTTTTTGGAAGCGGGCGCGCTGCAGGAAGGGGAGGGGATGCAATGATACCGGTGCTGTTAAGATTGCAGGCATTCGGGCCGTATCCCAGGGCGGAGGAGATCGACTTTACCAAACTCATCCCATCCGGGCTATTTTTGATCCGGGGAGAAACCGGCGCGGGCAAAACCGCGATCCTGGACGCCATCACCTATGCGCTCTATGGCCGCAGCAGCGGCGGGGGACGCGGGGACTTGTTTTCGATGCGGTGTTTATCCGCCGGCACAGATACCGAAACGCTGGTGGAATATGTGTTTGACCTGGCCGGGCGGCGATACCGGTTCCTGCGCCGGTTGCGCCCGCGGAAAAAACGCAGCGGCGGGTATGATTATGTCGCCGGGCAGGATGCGTTTTTCCTGGATGGGGACGGCGTTTGGCAGAGCTTTTTTGAAAACCCCCGGCAGCGGGATGTGGACGCCAAGGCGCAGGAACTCATCGGGCTGGACTGCACCCAATTCTGCCAGGTGATGATCCTGCCGCAGGGGCAGTTTGAACGGCTGCTGGTGGCAAAAAGCGAGGAAAAAGAGCGGGTATTGGCCAGCCTGTTCCAGGGGGACCGTTGGAAAACGGCGGCTGACCGGCTTTGTGAGAATGCAAATGGGCTGCAGCGGCAGGTGGAGATCGAAAAAACTGCGATCCATGCGGCACTGCTGGAATATGGCTGTGAAAATATCGGCGGGCTGGCAGAAAAAAGCGGCTGCGCACAGGCGGAGCTTACCGCCCTGCAGAAGGCGCGGGAAAATGCCGGGACGCTGTTGGAGCAAAGGAAGGCGTCCCTCAGCCGGGCGGAGCAATCCTATGCGCGCTGGGCGGAATATGCGGAACTGAAAGGCCAAATGGAACAGCTGCAGCAGCAGCGGGACGCCATGGCCCTTTCCCGGCGGCAGCTGGAGCAGGCAAGGCGTGCGGGCCGGTTGGAGGCGGCATGGACGTCGCTTGGAAAGCTGCGGCAGGCTGAACAAAAAAACCGGCAGTTTTTGACCGTCTGCCGGGAAGAAGTGGAAAAAACCCAGCGCGCCTATGCCGCGCAGCAGCAGGCGTTTGATCGGGAACAGTCCCGGGAGGGGGAAATGGAAGCGGCGCGCCGGCGATTGGTGGAACTGGAAGGGCTGCAGCAGGCATATGCCGAACTTGCAAAGGCCCAGGAGCAGGCGCACGCCGCCGGCAGCGCTTACCAACAGGCGCAGGCGCAGAACCGCCAGGCGGGCGTCCAGCTGGAAGCCTTATCTGCGCAGGAACAGCAGCTTGCCCAAAAGCGGGACGCAGCCCTGGCAGTTTTATCCGGCCTGGCCCAGCTGCAGCAGGCGCAGCTGTTGCAGGACCGGGCGCAGGAACTGGAGGAAAAGGCCCGCCTGTTGCAGGCCCAGCACAGCCAGCTGCAAAAAAAACTGGAGGATGCAAGGGCTTCGGCAAAGCGCGGACATATAAAATTGGAAGAAGCGCAGAAAAATTGGGAATACTTGAACCAGCGCTTTTTGGCGGACACCGCCCTAGCGCTGGCGGCCGGCCTGCAGGAGGGGATGCCCTGCCCGGTCTGCGGCAGCGTCCACCACCCGGCAAAACCGGCGCATGCCGCAGCAGGCACAGCCAAAACCGATGTGGACGCCGCCGCACAGCTGATCGCCGAGATCCAGCATAAGCTTGCCCCGCTCGAGCAGCTGGTATTGGAACGGGACGCCAAACTGCGCGCCTGCGAAAGCCAGATCGCAGAGATTTTGGAGCAGCGGGAACGGCTCCCAAAGTTGGATGAGGGGCAGCGCCAAGCCCTTGCGGAAAAATTGCAGCAGGCACAGCAGGCGCAGGGGGCGCTGGCCGGGATCCAGCAGCAGCTGGCTGCGGCCGCCAAAGCGCGGGAGGACGCCCAGCGGCAAAAACAGGCGCTTCAGGAGCAGGAAACCCAGGCGTTTGCCCGCCAGGCGGCGGCACAGGCGCGTTTTGCTGAACTTTCCCGGCGGCAGGACGCCGATATCCCGGACAGCGCCGCCCTTTTTTCTGAAACCAGCCGGCTTTCCCAGCTGCTCAGTGGCTGGGAGCTGCGCCGCCGGCAGCTGCGCCAGGCCAAGGACCAGGCCCTGCGCGCCCAGGCTGCCGCTGCCGCGCAGCTGGAAGCCGCCGAACGGGCGGCGGCGGAAAACGCACAGGAACTGGCCGGCACACAGGCGGCCTTCCTGCTGCAATTGCAGCAGGAGGGGTTCCCGGATGAACAGGCCATGCTTGCCGCACGGCTGCCGGAAATGCAGCAGGAACAGTTGGAAGGCCGGCTGCAAGCCTGGCATACCCAGCTGCAAGGGCTTGCAGCCCGGATGGAGCAGCTGGGGAAGCAGATTTCCGGGGAAAAGCCGCCGGATCTTTCCGAGGAAAAACAACAGGCGCTGGAAGCGGAAAACCAGAAACGGGAGCTGGACGAACGGTGGGGCGCACTTTCCAAAGAAGCCAAAAAGCTGGATGCACGGTACCGGGAATTGGCCGCGCGGCAGGAAAAGCTTGACCGGCAGCGGCTGGAATGTGACAAGATGCTCGCCTTCGGCCGGCTGCTGCGGGGGGACCGTGGGGTCAGCCTGAGCCGATACCTGCTCGGGGTGATGCTTTCCTCGGTGACCGTCCAGGCCAACCGGCTGCTGATGCAGGTACACGGCGGGCGCTACCAGCTATTCCGCACGATGGAAGGGGCTGCGGGGGCGCGCAAAGCCGGGCTGGATCTGGAAGTGTCGGACAGCTTTTCCGGCGGGCGGCGCAGCGTACAGAGCCTTTCAGGCGGGGAAAAATTTTTAGTCGCCCTTTCGCTCGCGCTCGGGCTTTCCGCCGTGGTACAGGCACAGGCGGGCGGCATCCGGATGGATGCGATGTTTATCGACGAGGGGTTCGGGTCGCTTGACCCGCAATCGGTTGGGGAAGCGCTGGGGGTATTGGCTTCGGTGAGCGGGTCGCGCCGGCTGGTCGGGGTGATCTCACATGTGGAAGCCTTACAGGAAAACCTGGAAACCTCGATCGAAGTGGAAAAAGGGAGCCATGGCAGCCGCATCCGGCTGCATATCGGATAATCTAAGCCCTTGGAGGCTGGGAAAAAGAGGGGTCGTTCATGAAAATCATTGGGCAAATCGGGATATTGCTGGGGGTATGCCTGGTTGGGGAGGGGATCTCCTACCTGCTGCCGTTCCCATTCCCGGCCAGCGTGATCGCCATGCTGCTGCTGTTGGGGTTGATGGTATGGAAAATCCTCCGGCCGGAACAGATGGAAGAAACCGCCGGTTTCCTGACAAAAAATATGTCGCTGCTGTTCATGCCGGTATCGGTGGGCATCCTGGAAAGCCTGGATATCATCCGGCAATCCGGGCTGCAGATCGTTGTGATCTGTATCGTCAGCACCTTTTTGACCTTTACAGCCACTGCGTTTACCGTTGGATGGCTGATGAAATTGCAGGAGAAGATCGGGAAGGGGGACAAACCCAATGATTGATGCGTTGACCAATACCCCGCTGTTCGGGGTCGTTCTGTGTATCGCCGCCTTCTATGGGGCCTCCTGGGTGAGCCGCAAATGCCGGTCGCCGCTGGTGAACCCGCTGCTTGTGGGGGCGGCGGTCGCCATCCTGTTTTTGCAGGCGACCGGCATCCCGCTGGAAAAGTTCAATACCGGCGCAGACATGATCGCCATGCTGGTGGCGCCCGCCACAGCGGCGCTCGCCGTTTCGATCTACCGCCAGATCGAGGTGCTCAAGCGCAATTTCCTGCCGATCGTGGGCGGCAGCCTGGTCGGGGCGCTCACGGCGATGGGGTCGGTGACGCTGATGTGCAAGCTCATGGGGCTGGACGACCAGCTGTTTGCATCCCTGCTGCCCAAATCGGTGACGACCGCCATCGCGCTGGAACTTTCCACCGGACGCGGCGGGCTCGGTTCGATCACCGCGCTGGCCACCCTGGTGACCGGTGTGACCGGCGCGGTATTTGCCCCGCTTTGGATCAAGCTGTTCCGGATCAAATCCCCGGTCGCGCAGGGGGTGGCCATCGGGGTGAGCAGCCATGCCGTCGGCACCACCAAGGCGATCACCATCGGCGACGTACAGGGCGCGATGAGCGGGATCGCGATCGGGGTCGCAGGGCTATTGACCGGATTCCTTTCGCTGCTGTTCGGCTGAACCGGCGGGGGATTTTGCAAAGCATCAAAAAAGGACGGCAACGCCGTCCTTTGAGCGTGTCGAAAAACCGACACGCTCACGAAGGGGAACCGGATCACTGCGGCTGCGGCGAGCCTTCGCCTTGTTCCCTTATCCCCCTCGTGGACACCCCCTCTTACAAAACCGCTTGTAGAGCGGTTTTGCGCTCTAATGAAATTTTGTCCGGCACATCTTCGCGCCAAGAGCCGACGCTATGCGTCGGTTGCGCTCCGAGACGCCGCTGCGGCGGCAGTGTCCGGACAAAATTATATAGCTGTTGAAAAAGCCGGTTGCAGCGCAACCGGCTTTTTCAACAGCCTGAAAGGACGGCAACGCCGTCCTTTTTCTGATATGCGCATATTTTTTTGCGCTGCCGTCATCCCTCGCAGGGGATATACGGCAGGTCCCAATCGCAGATCTCCAACCCCTGGGCACGCACCTCGTCGATCAATGCGGGCAAAATTTCCGTATTCGTCTGGCTGACTGCATGCAGCAGGTAGATCGCACCTTCATGGATGAATTTTTCGGTGCGGGCGAGCGCGTCCTCATAGCTGGGCTGGTTGTTGGGGTCCCAGTCGCTGTAGGCAAAGCTCCAAAGCACGGTGGTATAACCGGTCTGCTGCACCATCGCGAGCACCTGTTCGCTGAACGCGCCCTCGGGCGGGCGGTAAAGGAACATTTCATAATCGAAATTTTCCAGCATATATTCATGCAGCCCTGCGATATCCTCATACGCCTCATCCAGCGTCTTCTGGGTGGGGTTCCAGTGGTGGCAGGTGTGGTTGCCGACGATATGCCCCTCGTCGATCATCCGCTGCACCAGGTCGGGGCAGGTCTTGACATAATCCAGCGTCACAAAAAAGACTGCATGCGCCCCTTTTTCTTTAAGTACATCCAGGATCTGGCCGGTATAACCCTGCTCATATCCTTCATCAAAGGTGAGATAAAATTTCCCGCCCTCCTGCGGCGCGATAAAATATGCCCCGAGATGGCCGTATGCCTCCTGCATACTGAGGCTGCCCAGCGTGCGGTTGTTTTCATCCACCTGTACGCCCGGCCCCCAGGTCACCATTTGGGTATCCAGAGCACCGATTTCATCAAAATCGGTGCTCATGGTCGGGGATACCAGGCTTTCGGCAGCGGACATCAGATCCGACGCCCCGCTCTCCACATCTTCAATCAGGTCCGGTTTGGAAGTATCGGACGGCATCGAAGAGGAAGGCAGGGAAGAAACATCCGACGACGAAGGCGCCATGCTGGAACTCATCGATGAGGACGAGCTGCTTTCATTGTTCCTGGATTCACAAGCGCTGCATGCTGTCATGGAAAAGGCAATTGCAAGCGTCAAAAAGGCGGTCATAAACGCTTTCATGACATTCTTCCTTTCAAAATAAATTGGAAAACCTGTTTGGCGCCGTCTGTTTGTGGCGGCGCCATTTGAAATAAGCATGTTATTTCGCATTTATTGTGTGCAGACGATCACACAAATAAACCTGGAAAAAACGGAATGATTTTCCAATTTATTTTCTGAGATTCCCATATTATCCTTCAAAACCTGCGTTTGATCCCCGAAACTGCGTAAAACGCCGGGGAATCGATCAGGATATCCACATCAAAATACGACTGGAGCAGGTTGGTCATCGTCTGGGCCTGCGGCAGGGGCATCGATAGTTCCGGCAGGTGGGCGGTACAAAACGCATTGAGCTCCCGCCGGCCGACCGGCGAACAGATCATCAGCCGCCCTTCGTCCCGCAGCAGGTAATGCAGGTGCCGGATCAGGCTGCCTTTATTTTCAAAATGCTGGAAAGCGCTGCATAAAAAAATGCAGTCGTTTTCATTTTCCGTCAGTTCCATCAGGTCGGCGCAGCGGTATTCCACCCGCGGGTCCTGTAATTTTTTCCGGGCTGCGGCGATCATTTCCGGGGAAAAATCCACCGCCAGCACCCTGGCAGGCGCATATCCAAGGATCGACGGTTCGAGCGAACCGGTGCCGCAGGCTGCGTCCACCACGCATGCCCCGGGCTGCAGGTCGCAAAGCCGCACCAAACAATCCAGCTTGTCCCGTTCGGGCGGGTATTTCTCATCCCAATGCGCAGCCAGCCGGTCAAAAATATTGATTTGCGAAAGCTTATCCATTGCCAAAAAATCCTTTCCCATATGGCTCAGATGCGTCCTGCTTCACGCATCGCCCGGAATTTCAAGATCCCCAGCTGGGTCTTCCCATCCGGGATTTTCCCGTCCAGCACCATCTGCACCGCCTGCTGCCAGGGGATGCGTTCCACCGTCAAAAATTCCCCTTCATCCAAATGCTGTTTGGCGGGATGCAGCCCGGCTGCATAAAAAATATGGATGATCTCGGTGTCATACGCGCAGGTCGGGTACATTTTGGCCAGCGGTACAAAGGTATCGCACACACATCCGCACTCTTCCTCCAATTCCCGCCGTCCGCAGGCTGCCGGGTCCTCGCCTTTTTCCAGCTTCCCGGCCGGCAGTTCCAGCAATTCCTCGCCCACTGCATACCGGAACTGCCGGACAAACAGCAGGTTATCCGCCTGGTCGAGCGCCACCACTGCAACGCCCCCATGATGCTCCACGATCTCACGCAGGGCCGTCCGCCCGTCCTCCAATTCGACCGTATCCCGCCGCAGCGCCAGGATTTTCCCCTGGTAGAGCGGTTCGGACGCCAATTTTTTCTCAAAATGTGCCATGATGCCCTCCTGTATGGACCGGCGGCTGCCGCCGGTTCCGTGATATCCCAAAACTCATAATACGAGCTTCCCAAAACATACACTGGCAAAGAGGTGAACGCTTATGCTGGAAGGCTTTTATTTCCAACCCCCCACCCATGACCAGGTTTGCCGGGCTGCCAGGGCCCTGCGGGAAAAATACCCCTTTTTAAAAGTGTTCCCGATCGGCCGTTCGGTGCTTGGCCGGGAAATTTATGCGCTGGGCGTCGGCAAGCTTTGTGAAGCCAGTTTGTTTGTCGCCGGTGTACATGGTTCCGAATGGCTGACTGTCCTGCTCCTGCTGCGCTTTCTGGAGGATATCCTTTCCTCCATTGCTAGTGGCCGCCCGCTGGCGGATATCTGCCTTGCGCGCACCATCGAAGCGCGTTCGCTGCTGGTCGTGCCATGTTTAAACCCGGATGGGGTGGAAATTTCCATCTGCGGGGCGCAAAGCGCAAAGCATTTATCCGGTTTTGTCGAAAAGGCCAGCCGCGGGGATACCGTCCACTGGCAGGCGAATGCGCGCGGGGTGGATCTCAACCACAATTTTGACGCCGGGTTTCCGATCCTCAAGGAGATGGAGCGGCAGGCGGGTTTCACATCCCCCGGCCCGACCCGCTACGGCGGTATCCTCCCGCACAGCGAACCGGAAACCAAAGCGCTGGCCGAATGCTGCAAAGCCTTCCGGTTCCGACAGGCATATGCCTTCCATTCCCAGGGGGAGGAGATCTACTATCACTACGGCCCGCATACCCCCGCCCGTTCCCAGCTGATGGCCCAGGTATTGGCCGCCGCCTGCGGCTACCGTCCGGCAGAGCCAGAGGGCCTGGCCTCCCACGGGGGGTTCAAGGACTGGTTTATTGATAAAATGCACCGGCCCGGGTTTACCATTGAGATCGGCCGCGGCAAAAACCCGCTCCCGATCGAGGAACTCGAGCCGATCTATGCGCGGCTGCTTGAGATGATGCTGATCGCCATGCTGTTATGACCGGCCTGGAAAAATCAGGAAGCCTTTGTCATAAAACCAGGCTGCACGCCGCAAAAAGAAGCTGCTTTTCTTCCAGTATATACCGTTTTCCCAAAAAAGGAAAGCCCTTTTTGTTATCCTCCCACATACAAAACTTTCCAGCCGCACAAATACAAAAAGGGTACGCCGCAAAAAACGGCGTACCCTGGGTAAAGCAGGAAAGAGGACGGATTATTTCATCGCTTCCTCAACAGCGACCGCACAGGCGACGGTGGCGCCGACCATCGGGTTGTTGCCCATACCGATCAGGCCCAGCGTTTCCACGGGCGCCGCTACCGACGAAGAACCGGCAACCGGCGCAGCGCCGTGCATACGGCCCATCGAGGGGGTCAGGGCATAGGAAGCCGGGCCGGCAGCCACGTTGTCCGGATGCAGGGTACGCCCGGTGCCGCCGCCGGATGCGACCGAGAAGTAT
>CALXGW010000127.1 GCA_944387965.1 uncultured Anaerotruncus sp.
CCGGGTCGAGCAGCCCGGTGGGCCGGATCACCTGTTCGACGATCTGTGCGCTCTTTTTGCGTTCCAGTTCGCCGGGCGTTGCGCTGACAAAAATGACCTGATTGATCTTGCTGTAGAATTCCTCGAAATTCAGCGGACGGTTATCAAAAGCCGATGGCAGACGGAACCCATAATCGACCAGGCTTTGCTTGCGCGCCCGGTCGCCGCCGTACATCCCGCGCACCTGCGGCAGCGTCACATGCGATTCATCCACAAAGAACAGGAAATCTTTCGGGAAATAGTCCAGCAAGGTATTGGGCGTGCTGCCGGGCGCACGTCCCGATATCACCCGGGAATAGTTTTCAATCCCTTTGCAGAACCCAATCTCCTGAAGCATCTCAATATCGTAGTTTGTCCGTTCCGCAATCCGCTGCGCTTCGATCAGCTTGCCCTGGGATTTGAAAAATTCCACACGTTCATCACATTCCCGGCGGATTTCCTCGATTGCAGCAAGCATTTTGTCGTGCGGGACAATATAATGGGAAGCCGGATAGATCGCCACATGGTTGACCACATTTTTTACTTCACCGGTCACGGTATTGATCTCGGAAATCCGGTCGACCTCGTCCCCAAAAAATTCGATACGAACCGCCGTATCCCCCGAATAGACCGGGAATACTTCCACAACATCCCCGCGCACCCGGAATTTGTTGCGCACAAAATTGATGTCATTGCGCTCATACTGGATTTCCACCAACTTTTTGATCAGTTCGTCGCGATCCCGCTGTTGGCCCTGGCGGATGGAAATCACCATGTTTTTATAATCGATCGGGTCGCCCAGGGTGTAGATACAGGAAACGCTCGCAACAATGATCACATCCCGCCGTTCCCCCAGCGATGCGGTAGCCGAATGGCGGAGTTTTTCGATCTCATCATTGATCGCAGAATCCTTTTCAATATAGGTATCCGTATTGGCAATATATGCCTCCGGTTGATAATAATCATAGTAAGATACAAAATATTCCACCGCATTATGCGGGAAAAACTCTTTAAATTCGCTGCAAAGCTGGGCTGCAAGCGTTTTATTATGCGCCAGGACGAGCGTAGGACGGTTTACCCTGGCAATTACATTCGCCATGGTAAAAGTCTTCCCCGAACCGGTTACGCCCAGCAACGCCTGTTCCTTATCCCCCCGATTGATCCCTTCCACCAGCTTTTCGATCGCTTCCGGCTGATCGCCAGTCGGCTGGTAAGGGGACACCAGCTGAAAGATGCCATCATGATTCTGCCCGTTCATAAGCAATTCTCCTGTTTATTCCGCCGCAAATTTTCTGACTTTTGCAGCCTGTTTCGCGCTTGCGCCTTACCGTCCACACAAATCCGCTCAAAGCGTTTTTCGAACAAACGTTTGTAACTTTCATACTACTACTTCCTCACGATTTTGTCAATATTTCAGCCCCTTTTCCGGCAGGAAAACGTGTGCTTCCGTCTGCCGGACAGCCGCACGCCCTGCCCTCCCTTATTCTTGACAAAACCGCACGAAACAGGTAAACTATAGCCATATCGTATGCAGCAGCATACCGTCCGGCTGAAGCCAGGAAACCGAATGGCCTTTTATTTTGACATCGTTTCATGATCGCCTGTAGGCTCACATTTGTGGGCTTTTTTTATTTTAGGGAGGGCAATGATATTTTGGATTTACCGGATTTTTTTAACCAATATCCCAAAGCGGCATTGGCGCTTTCCGGCGGTGTGGATTCCACCTATCTGCTGTATGCGGCAAAATCCTGCGGCTGTGACCTGCACGCCTATTTTGCTGCTTCCCCGTTCCAGCCTGCATTTGAACAGGCGGACGCCCAGCGCATGGCTTCACTCTATGATGTCCCGCTGACCGTTCTGCCGCTGGACGTGTTATCTTTTCCATCTGTCGTTCGAAACGCAAATGACCGCTGTTATCATTGCAAATATGCCATTTTTTCCAGGATCAGGGAAGCCGCGCAGCAGGACGGATATGATGTCCTGCTGGATGGTACCAACGCCTCCGATCAGACGGATGACCGGCCGGGTATGCAGGCGCTGGCCGAACTGGGGGTGCGTTCCCCACTGCGTGAATGCGGGATCACAAAGCCGATGGTCCGGGATTTTTCCCGTCAGGCTGGTATTTTTACCAGCGATAAGCCCGCTTATGCCTGCCTTGCTACCCGGATCCCGACCGGTACGCCGATCACCCTTGCCCTGCTGCAAAAAATTGAACGAGGGGAAAACTTCCTTTTTTCCCTTGGATTGACCGATTTCCGCCTGCGTACCGACGGAAGCCAGGCAAAGCTGCAGGTCCCGGCGGCGCAGATGCCGCGCATCCTCCAGTCACGGGAAAAAATCCTGCAGACCCTTTCTGCTGATTTTCAATCGGTCGTATTGGATCTTTCAGCCAGATGAACAGAATGGAGCAATCATATGGAACAAAATAAAATCCTGCATATCCTTCAACAGGTACAGTCCGGTTCCCTTTCCCCCGAGCAAGCGATGCTGGAACTGAAAATGAGCCCGTTTGAAGACCTCGGGTACGCCAAGATCGATCATCACCGGGCGTTGCGCCAAGGGATCCCGGAGATTATCTTCGGCAGCGGCAAAACGACCGAACAGATCATTGGGATCGCCTCGGCAATGCAAAAACGGGGCGACACCAATATCCTGATTACCCGTATGTCCGCTGAACAGGCGCAGGGGGTTTCGGTTCAGTTGGCGTTGGATTATGACCCGGTATCCCGGATCGGCATTGTTGGGAAAAAGCCCGAAATCACCGCTTCCGGACATATTGCCGTCGCGACCGGCGGGACCAGCGATATCCCCGTTGCGGAGGCAGCTGCCCGGACAGCTGAATGCCTGGGCAACCAGGTAGTCCGGCTGTATGACGTCGGGGTTGCCGGGCTGCACCGCCTGCTTTCCCAGCTGGACAGCATCATGTCCGCCCGGGTCATCATCGCGGTGGCAGGGATGGAAGGCGCCCTGGCCAGTGTGATTGGCGGCTTATCCGACTGTCCGGTCATCGCCGTCCCGACCAGCATCGGTTACGGCGCAAATTTCGGCGGGCTATCTGCCCTGCTTTCCATGCTGAATTCCTGCGCCAGCGGCGTCAGCGTGGTAAATATCGACAACGGCTTCGGCGCAGGGTATCTTGCAAGTATGATCAATCATATGGGAAGAACGTCAAAATGAAAACCCTTTATCTGGAATGTAATATGGGAGCGGCCGGCGATATGCTGATGGCAGCGCTGCTCGAACTGCTGCCTGACCGGGCTGTATTTCTTGAAAAAATGAATGCTTTGGGGCTGCCCGGCATTTCTGTCCGCTGTGAACCGGCGGAGAAATGCGGGATACACGGCAGCCGGATTTCGGTCAGCGTGCATGGGGCTGAAGAACCCTGCGGCCAGGAATTACCACCGCATGTCCATGCCCATCCGCATGAGGAACCGCATGTCCATGCCCATCCGCATGGCGAACCCCATGTCCACGCCCATCCGCACGAAGAACCGCATGTCCATGCCCATCCGCACGAAGAACCGCATGTCCATGCCCATCCGCATGAAGAACCGCATGCCCATGCCCACCCACACGAAGAACCGCATGCCCATGCCCACCCACACGCCCATTACAGCTATGAGGATATCTGTAACCTGATTGGGACGCTTGATCTGCCGGATACGGTCAAAAAGGACGCTTACGCCGTCTACCGTCTGATCGGCGAAGCGGAATCCCATGCGCACGGCGCACCAATTGAACAGATCCATTTCCATGAAGTCGGCTCCCTGGATGCGGTGGCAGATGTCATCGGCTGCTGCCTGCTGATCCATCTGCTGGCCCCCGAACAAATTCTGGCGTCACCGGTCCATGTCGGATCAGGACATATCCATTGCGCCCACGGGGTACTGCCCGTACCAGCGCCGGCAACCGCATATATCCTGCGCGGCGTACCGATTTATGGCGGGGAGGTCGACGGCGAACTCTGCACACCAACCGGAGCCGCTATCCTCAAATATTTTGTGCAGTCGTTCGGACCTATGCCGCCGATCGCAGTCGAAAAAACCGGTTATGGTATGGGAAAAAGGAATTTCCCCCGTGCCAACTGCCTGCGTGCCTTCCTGGGGGAAAGCGGCGACAGCGCCACAGAAATTTTGGAATTGAGCTGCAATCTGGATGATATGACGCCGGAAGCGATCGGTTATGCGACCCAGGCCCTGTTCGAAGCCGGGGCGCTGGATGTTTTTGTTATCCCCATCTATATGAAGAAAAACCGCCCAGCCCATATGCTCACCTGCCTTTGCCGCGCCGGTGAACAGGAGTCGCTTGCCAAACAGATGCTGCTGCATACCTCTACATTCGGCGTACGGTGTACTCCTTGCAGCCGGTACGTGCTCTCCACCCATTTTGATACTGTACAGACCGCTTACGGGCCAATCCGTATCAAATCCGCAGCTGGATATGGTATCTCCAAACAGAAACCGGAATATGCGGATGTAGAAGCAGCCGCCAAAAAGGCGGGGGTATCTTTTGATACCGTTTATCAGGCAACCCTGCATGCCTCACGGAAATAACAAGCTCTCTGCACGAAAAACAGCAAAGGCTTTTATCGCCTTTGCTGTTTTTGTATGCAACCATTTCTCAGCCTTCCGGCTGCTTGCTTTAACCTCTTTTATTATCAAAGCTGCATTTTCATGCCTTCGTGGGAATTTTTAAACCCAAGTTTCTCAAAAAAGCGCAGTGCATCCGGCCGTTTTTTATCGGCGGCCAGCTGGACCAGCTGCGCGCCGTTTTCTTTGGCAAGCGCGATGGCATACTGCATCATCTTGGTGCCATAACCTTTGGAACGCTTCCCGCTGGCCATCCGGACAGTATCAATGGTAGCCCGGATGCTGCCCATCCGCGAGAGGTACTGGGTCAGGGTAAGCTGCAGACACCCGATGACTTCATCATCCTCCAACGCAACAATCAGGAAATTGCCTTTGTCCTGGCTGATCTTTGCAAAAGCTTCGGTATAACACGGCAGCAGCGGTTCGCTGTATACATCCCGTTTCGAAGCCACCGCGTCATCAGTCAAAATCCGCATGATTGCAGGCAGATGGCACTCTTTCGCCTCCATAAATTGCAATCCCATGCCAATTTCCTCCTCTGTCAATTCAAAATATAGCGTTGTAAGGTCAATGCTCCCCTCCAAAGGTGTCCCTCTATCAGCCGACCTGTGCTTTATGATATACTTTTTTGCCTTTGCGCAGGATCACATGCCCCTTCTCGAAGGCAGAAAGTTCGACCATATCCATCACATTTTCCACCTTGCGGTCATCCACTGCAATGCCGCCCTGCTGGATCAGCCGGCGCGCCTCGCCTTTGGAGGGTGCAAGCCCGCATTTGACCACAAGGTCAATCACACTGATTTTTCCATCGGAAAAATCGGAGGCGGCGATGGTTGTGGATGGCATGTCTTCGCTCAAAGAACCCTGGGAAAAGACGGCTTTGGCCGCAGACAGCACCTTATCGGCATTTTCCTGGCCATGTACCATCTTGGTCAACTCATACGCCAGCATTTCCTTGGCCTGATTCAGCTGGCTGCCTTTCCAATGTTCCATTGCTTCGATCTCTTCAATCGGGATAAAGGTCAGCAGTTTCAGGCAGTTGATCACATCGTCATCCGACACATTGCGCCAATACTGGAAGAAATCATAGGGGGAAGTCTTCTCCGGATCAAGCCAAACAGCGCCGCTTTCGGTCTTGCCCATCTTTTTGCCTTCTTTAGTGGTCAGCAAGGTGAAGGTCATCCCATACACTTCGTCCCCGGTGGCACGGCGGGTCAAGTCGATACCGCCCAGGATATTCGCCCACTGGTCGTTGCCGCCGAGTTCCAGGTTGCAGCCGTAATTACGGTGCAGCTGCAAGAAGTCGTAACTCTGCATAATCATATAGTTAAATTCAATAAAGGAAAGCCCTCTGGCCAGGCGGGTTTTGAAGCACTCCGCAGTCAACATCTGGTTGACCGAAAAATGCACGCCCACATCCCGCAGCAATTCAATATAATTCAGCTTGAGCAGCCAGTCACCATTGCGCAGAAGCAGCGCCTTGCCGTCCGAAAAGTCCAGGAATTTTTCCATCTGACGGCGGAAACATTCAGCATTGTGATTGATTTCTTCCGGCGTCAGCATCTTGCGCATGTCGGTCTTACCGGTCGGATCGCCAACCATCGTAGTCCCGGTCCCCAAAAGGGCAATCGGGCGGTGTCCAGCCATCTGCAGCCTGCGCATGACCACCAACTGAAGAAAATGCCCGACATGTAAGCTGTCGGCAGTCGCATCGAACCCAATATAGAAAGTTACTTTTTCCTCATCCAGAAGCTTCTGGATCCTTTCCGGATTGGTCATCTGAGCGATCAGGCCGCGCCGGGTCAACTCTTCAAAAACTGTCATCGATCTTTCCCCTTATTTTAATATTTTTGCATGTCCATATATGCAAACATGCTTTAAAACACGCTTTTTAGTATAGCACGCACATTTATAAAAGACAAGCCTATTTTGCCCGCTGTCAGCCTTTTTTCGCATTTTCCAGCATCTCCCGCGCATGCTCGACTGCCAGCCCGGTGATCTCTTCTCCAGCGTTGATCCGCGCCAGCTCCCGGATACGTTCCTCATCGGAAAGCGGCGAGATGGTGGTAAAAGTGCGCCCATCTTCCACATGTTTGGCGATCAGCAGATGTCGGTTGGCATAACAGGCCACCTGCGCCAGATGGGTCACGACGATCACCTGGCGGTTTTTGGAAACCTGCGCCAGCTTTTTGCCGATCTTCTGCGCCGCTCTGCCCGAAACCCCGGAATCTACCTCATCGAAAATCATGGTTTCCACATCATCATGGCTGGCCAATACATTCTTGATCGAAAGCATGATCCTGGAAAGTTCCCCACCGGAAGCGATTTTTGCGAGGGATTTCTCATCTTCGCCCACATTGGTGGACAAAAACAATTCCACCGAATCAATCCCGTCCTCAGAAAGCGGCTTTTGCTCCTGGCGCACCGAAAGGGTCACAGACGGCATATCCAGAAAACGCAATTCCTCCTGTACCGCTTTGGTAAATGCCAGCGCCGCCTGTTTCCGCTTCTCAGAAAGCTGTTCAGCCGCCTTCATCGCTTCTTCCTGCAATTTTTTGACCCGGACGGATAATTCCTGTCTGTGGCTGTCTGAACGCTCAAGGATATCCAGTTCTTCCGCTGACCTTTCCCTGTAATCCAGGATGGCCCATATGTCCTGTCCATATTTCTTTTTCAGATGGTATATCAAATCCAGCCGTTCTTCCACCGCTTCCAAACGCGCAGGATCACAGTCAAAACTATCCAAAAGCTCCCGCATTTCGCCTGCCATTCCTTCAAATTCGTAAGAGAGCCCTGTGATCCGCTCGGAAAGCGGCTGCGCCGTCTGCATATACTGCGCAGCCTGCTCCATCTCCTGGGAAAGGGATATCAGCAGGTCAGAAAGTCCCTGCATATTGTCAAATCCTTCCAGCAAGCCAATACTTGTTTGCAGGGATCTTGTCACATCCACTGCATTCTGCAGCAGCCGGCGCTCTGATTTCAACGCTTCCTCTTCGCCGGGCTCCAGATTTGCAGCATCAATTTCATCGATCTGATAACGTAGCAGATCGATCTGCCGGTTTTTTTCCTCTTCATCGATGTCCATTTCTTCCAATTCACTTTTTGCCGCCGTATACTGGCAATAAAGCTCCTGATATTGGCCAAGCATCCCGGTCAGCGCACCATAGCTGTCCAAAAAATGCAGATGTTTTTGCTGCGAAAGCAGCTGTTGGTTATCATGCTGGCCATGGATATTGATCAGCAGCGGGGAAATTTGTTTCAAAATGGATATCGTCGCCGGCCTTCCGTTGATCTTGCATACAGATTTTCCGTCCTGCGATATTTCGCGATAGATCAAAAGATTTCCCTCTTCATCGCAAGCATATCCGGTTTCATCCAAATCTTTCTGAACGATATCCGGCAAATCTAAAAAAATTGCGGAAATCACAGCCTTGTTTTCCCCGGTGCGGATCATGTCTTTGGAAATGCGTTCCCCTAAAACCGCGTTGATGGCATTGATCAGGATGGATTTTCCTGCGCCGGTTTCCCCGGTAAAGACATTCAGCCCATTTTCAAAATCAATGACCGCCTCCCGGATGACTGCAATATTTTTAATATATAACTGTGACAGCATCCGTTCACCCCCCGCTCTGTAAGATCTATGTGAAACCGATTATTCGTCTGCTTTGTGTATCATCTGCCGCAATTGCACCACAAGTTCTTTGGCGTTGTGTTCATCCCGCATCACCATAAAAATTGTATCATCCCCAGCCAATGTCCCCACAACGCCGCTCCAATGCAGGGCATCCAATGCCGTACAAACTGCATTCGCCATTCCCACAAGGCATTTGATCACCAGCATATTCCCTGCCGAATCGATCTCTTTGACCGATTCGGAAAAGATCAGCAAAAATTTATTGGAAATTTCACTTTTGTGGGGCTGCGCATGTACGCTGTAATGGTATTTCCCATCCGGCGTCAGGGTCTTCACCAGCCGCAATTCCTTAATATCCCGCGACACCGTCGCTTGTGTCACCGAAAAATCATTTTCCCGCAGAAGCGTTAAAAGCTCATCCTGCGTTTCGATCGGCTGCGCTTCGATCAATTCCAATATTTTTGCATGACGTTTCGCTTTCAAAGCATCTCACCTCGACCTTAATTTTTGGCTTAAGATATGATTGAACGATTTTTCGCGGAAAGTCAAAAAACGTACTGCTTGGTCGGATCTTTGGATGGTAATGTACTGCTTATCATCCAGCAGCGCTACCCGTTCCCCATCCACACTCACCACAACACTATCAGGATTATTGACAAACCGGCTTTGGATCTTCAGTTTCATCCCCGGCGAAAACAATACTGAACGGTCATACAGCGAATGCGGACAGATCGGCGTCAAAATGATCGTATCGATCTCAGGGTCCACAATAGGCCCTCCCGCAGACAGGGAGTACGCCGTAGAACCGGTCGGGGTGGCAAAAATCAATCCATCCGCCCGGTAACTTCCGATCAGGTCGTCGCCCTGCAAAATATCCAGATCCACCAGCCGGGCCGTTTCCCCTTTGGCAATCACTACATCATTGAGCGCATAATATTTCTGTTCATCCACACTGGAACGCATTTCCAATAGCATGCGTTCCTGTATGCTGTATTCCCCCCGTGCCAACCGCGCAAGGAAGTGCAGCTCATCCGGTTCCAGCTGTGCCAGATAGCCCAGCCGCCCGGTATTGATCCCCAGGACCGGCTTATTATACAGCAACGCATGTTTTGCGCTGTGTAAAATCGTCCCGTCGCCGCCAATGGTCATTACCAGGTCGCATTGCGCAAGCAGCTGTGTCAAAGGCAGCTGCACCTTCAAACCGAATTTTTCTGCCAGCCCTTCCTCCAAAACCGGCCGGCACCCATATTCCTGCAGCCGGGCAATCACTTCCCGCAGCAGCCCTACCGTATCCGGTTTGGTCAGATTCGGTATCAGCAAAACGGTTTTCTGTTTCATTTTGCATTCCCCCGGTCATCCAGGCATTCATGGGATCGGTTCACCAGCTGCACAAGCTGCGTACGGTCGATCTGGCAGGCATCCCCTCGCCTGAGATACATCAGATATTCAATATTTCCTTCCGGTCCCTTCACCGGAGAAAAATCCATCCCGCAAACGGCAAATCCATTTTCTGCCGCATATGACGCCGCATGCTCCAAAACTTCGATATGGGTCGAACGCTCACGCACGACCCCTTTTTTGCCAACTTTCTCGCGTCCAGCTTCAAACTGCGGTTTCACCAGGCAGACCGCTTGCCCGTCTTCCTTCAGCAGCAATGCCGCTACCGGGAGTACCAGCTTGAGCGAAATAAAAGAAACATCTACGCTGATAAAATCGATCTCATCCGGGACCTGCTCCCTGGTGACATACCGGATATTGGTACGTTCCATATTTACCACCTTGGGATCATTGCGCAGCTTCCAATCCAGCTGCCCATATCCAACATCCACCGCGTATACCTTGGCAGCGCCGTTTTGCAGCATGCAGTCGGTAAAGCCGCCATGGGAAGCGCCGATATCCATGCAGGTTTTCCCATCCAGTACCACCGGGAAAACCTGCATCGCCTTTTCCAGTTTGAGCCCGCCCCGGCTCACATATTTCAAGGTTTCCCCCCGGACTTCCACCGCTGCCTCCTCCGGCACTTCCATCCCCGGCTTATCTGCCTTTTGATGATTTATATAGACCTGCCCGGACATAATGACAGCCTTGGCCTTTTCCCGGCTTGGGAAAAAGCCCTGTTCCACCAAATAAATATCCAGCCTTTTTTTCAACTTTGATCCCACCTACACCGATTCAAAACAGGATCTCTTTCATCCTGTCCGCCAATGAGCGTGCATCCAAACCACAATATTTCAGCCCTTCTGCCACAGGCATATTGGGGATAAACGGTTCCTGCACAGCTGCGATCTGCAAAATGCCCCGGTATCCCGCTTTGGTCAATGCAGCCGAAAAATGCTCCCCGATCCCGCCGGCGGCAACCCCTTCCTCCACAAAAAGGATACGCGGGTATTTTCTTGCAATCGCAATACATTCCTCCGGGATGGGTATGATCCGGTGCAATTTCAGGATATCGGCTTGTTTTCCCTGTGTACCGAGCGTCTCAGATGCCTGATATACCTGTGCAAATTCCCGCCCGTAAGTGATTACAAGCGCCCTGCCGCCCCGCTTGATATGCCGCCAATCCCCTGGCTGGTCATCCGGCAGCACAGCCATTTTCAATTCCTCGCCCTTTGGATAACGGAACACTGCGATCCCTTTGGTGTGATAGAAGGACCGATCCATCGCATATATCAATTCCGCATAAGTAGCGGGGGAATAAATCGTCACCCCTGGAATCTGGCTCAAAAAAGCCGTATCAAAAAGCCCCTGGTGGGTTGCCCCATCCCCTCCAACGATCCCCGCGCGATCAACCGCCAGTACAATATGGCGCTGATCGATCGCAGCGTCATGAATGAGCTGGTCAAAACCCCGCTGCAAAAAGGTCGAGTAGACCGCAAATACCGGC
>CALXGW010000128.1 GCA_944387965.1 uncultured Anaerotruncus sp.
GGCTGTTTGCAGCCGCCCGTAGGCGGAAATACAGCAACAAACAGATGGATGGGAAGATCAGGACATGTTTAAAATTGTAAGTGCCGAACAGGCAGTGGAAT
The DNA here is from genome assembly GCA_944387965.1 of uncultured Anaerotruncus sp. Lineage (GTDB taxonomy): Bacteria > Bacillota > Clostridia > Oscillospirales > Ruminococcaceae > Anaerotruncus. The sequence goes on from CALXGW010000128.1 coordinate 102, forward strand.
ATATTCATGATGGCGACTGCATCGGGGTGAATTCTTTCCTGGCGCTCGCCAACCCGGATGCGCTGCATAAAGCGCTGGCCGAACGGTTTGCGGCGACCGGGCATCCGGGCAACCTTGAGATTTTTTGCCCGTCCGGCTTCGGCGGCTGGGACAAGGATCTGTTTGCTGACCGGTATGTTGCGGCAGGCGCGGTAAGCCGGGTGGTAGCCAGCCACTTCATGAGCATGCCGGAAGTGATGCGCATGGCTAAGGAAAACAAGATCGAATGTTATTGCCTGCCGCTGGGGGTGCTGTCCCATTGCCTGCGTGCGGCAGCCGGCGGGCAGGATGGATACCTGAGCAAGGTGGGATTGAACCTGTTCGTGGACCCGCGGCTGGACGGGCCGGGCATCAATGCGCGCTCAAAGGACCAACTGGTGCAGCTGGTTGAGATTGGCGGGGAAGAATTCTTGTATTACCGTACCCCGAAGATTGATATTGCTTTTATTAAAGGTACAACGGTGGACCCGGACGGCAACATCACCTTTGAACATGAATGCGTTGTTGTGGATGCGCTTTCACTTGCCCAGGCCGCCAGACAGAACGGCGGCAAGGTGATTGTGCAGGTCGAGCGGGTCAGCCATGAATTTGCCCGCCCGCGCAATGTGATCGTACCGGGCATGCTGGTGGATGCGGTGGTCGTCTGTGAAGAAGCGCCGGAAATCCAGCGGTATAACCCGATCCTTTCCGGGGATATCCATGTGCCGTCCACCCAGATGGATTACTGGATGGGGAAATTGACCGTTTCCGGCAAACGTGGGGCGATGGAAGAGGACATGCCTGCCGAAATCATTGGGGAACGTGCCGCGCGGGAACTGCGGGCCGGGGATATCGTCAATATCGGCATTGGCATCCCGGAAAAGGTGGGGCAATATGCCTCTTTGCAGGGGATCCTGCGGGAACTGACGCTGACGGTGGAAGCCGGCGGGATCGGCGGCCTGCCTGCCCCTGGGGTGGCGTTCGGCGCGACCATCGGCGCAGATATGAACTGCGATACCGCCATCCAGTTTGATTTTTATGATGGCGGCGGGCTGGATATCTGTTTTATGGGCGGTATCGAAGCCGACTGCAAGGGCAATGTCAATGCCCATAAGCTGGGGGAACGGTATGCGGGGATTGGCGGCTTTGCAAATATCACAAGCGCGACCAAAACGGTTGTATTCTGCATGACCTTTACCACCAAAGGGCTCCGGGTAAGCCGGGAGGATGGCAAGGTTTCGATCGTACAGGAGGGGAAAATCCCCAAATTTAAAAAAGAAATCGCTGCAATCAGCTTTTCAGCGAAAAATGCCCTGGAAAGAGGGCAGCGGGTGCTGTATGTCACCGAGCGGTGTGTGTTTGAACTGACTGCGGATGGGCTGCGGCTGGCGGAGGTGTTCCCCGGCGTGCGGCAGAAGCAGGATATCGAGGATCTGCTCGATTTCAAGCTGGCATAGGAGGCAATGCGGGCGTGGATCTGCTCATTCAGATTTTGGAATATATCGGCGTGTTCGCCTTTGCGGTTTCCGGGACGATCGTTGCCATCCAGGAGGATTTCGACCTGTTTGGGATCTGCTGCATGGCGGCGGTCACGGCCATGGGCGGCGGCGTTTTGCGGGATATCGTGGCGGATGTGGGGGTTCCGGTCTTTTTCCAGGACTGGACAACCATCCCGATCATCCTGGTAGCTGTCGCGGTCGCATGCAAATTGGGCAACCGGTGGGAATACAACCGCCTGTTTGTTGCGGTGGATGCGGCCGGGCTTGCGGTATTTGTAGTTTCTGCCGGCTTAAAGGGGATCGACCAGGGATATAATTTTATGCTGTTCCTGTTTGCTTCCGGCATCACCGGGGTAGGCGGGGGGATTTTGCGGGATATTATCACCAACCGCAAACCCGCTGTTTTCCAAAGCGATATTTATACGCTGGCAGGGCTTTTGGGTGCGCTGGCGCTCTGGGTGCTGCATCCGCTGATTGGGGCACAGTGGGCGGCGGCGGTTTCACTGGTGATAATTTTTATGGTACGCATGTTCTGCTATCTGCATAATATCAATCTCCCGGTCATCCATTACCGCAAGGATGATTAAAGAAGGAAGGCGTTTTTTCTCCATACCTGCGCAGGGAAAGGGTGGTATTTTGGCACTTTATAAATTAGAAAGGGATGGAGGTGCGTCATACCATGTTGGTATTTTTATCTGCGGTGGGGGATAGGGTCGACCAGGACAAATTTGAACAGCTTTACCATATGTACAGGCAGCTGATGTTTTATACAGCCAACAGTATCCTGCATGATGCCGGTATGGCGGAAGACGCAGTACACCAGGCATTTATCCGGGTACTGGACAATATGGGCAAAATCGGGGAGGTGGACTGTCCCCAAACGAAGAATTTCCTGGTTATTATTGTTAGAAACATTGCAATTAACATATATAACGACCGCAAACGGAAAACGACAGCCTCGCTGGACGAACTGGAAAACTGGATGCCGGACCCGTCCGCTGCACCGGCCGACGCAGTGGAAGCAAAGGAAGGCATGATGCATTTGGCCAGCTTGCTTGAACAGATGCCGGAAGGCTATAGGAGTGTGCTGCTATTGCGGTATGACAACGGTTATTCTGCTGCTGAGATCGCAAATATCCTGATGTTGAGCGAGGAAAACGTAAAAAAACGGCTGCAGCGGGCAAAAAAGAAATTGCAGGCATTACTAAATTTAGAGGAGGTGAGCAGGTGACCTCAAAGGATGATATATTCTGGGAAAAAATGATGCGGCAGGCAGCCGCGCAAACGCGGGACCGGATGTTGGAAGGGCTTCCTTCCGATGCGCAGATGGAAGGACACACCTTTTCCGAAACATTTGAGAAACGTATGGAGCTTTTGATGCGGGAAAGGAGGAAACCTGCAACCAGCAAACTTGGATTCAAAAAGATGGTCAGGATGGCCGCATCGTTTGTATTGGTAGCGGCGTTGAGTTTTTCCTGTGTGCTCAGTGTAGACGCTTGGCGGGAGCGTCTGTTTGAGATGGTGGAGCAGAAACACGAGGAATATTCCGAAATTTCCTATCGGGCAAAATCAAGCGCAGGGGTTCTCCCGGCAGATTTCAGGCTGGAGGAATACCGCCCGTCCTATCTCCCCGAGGGATATCTGCTGACCGATCAAATGATCAACAGCAGCACCAATTTCTGTTCGTTCACCAATGAAACGGAAGAAAGCATCTCTTTCCAGCAGGCGGTAAACGCCAAGGAAGGATTCGGCATGGGGCTGTCGATCAATACCGAAGGGACGGAACTCAAACCGTTTGATTTGAATGGGGATTTGGCTTACCAAATGTCCAATATGGGCTCCCAGTTCATTTTGTGGAACGATGACGTCTATAACTATATGATTATCACCGAATTGCCGATGGATGAGGCAATCAAAGTGGCTGAAAGCGTAGGCCCGGTGTGGCCGGACGCCTATCATCCGCCCAAACTGTCGGTCGAAACCTGGAGTTTGCCGGATGATTACACGATCGCGCAGGCAAAGGCAAATGGGGACGCGATCCTGATTGGCGGTAAGCTGGAAGGGGTGGAGCAGGTTGACCGGCTGTTGAAGAATGCCAAGGCCGGTAAGCCGGATATCATCCGCATTGCAGATTTCAGCGGTGAGGAAGTCGTGGTGAAAGAGCTGTATTTCGATGGATACCGGTTCCATTTTGATAATTCCAACCTGCCTGCACACCGCAGCGAAGGGTACAGAGGGGAAGAAATCTGCCGGGAAACAGGTGCGGATGGCGTTGTCCGGATGTACCTGAAAGACCAAAATGGGGAAGAAATCGAGATCTGCAGTTACCAAGGGACGTAAAAGAAACCGGGGTTTGAGCGGGGGGTTGTATCAATGAAGAAATGGATCGCGCCGTTGGCCGGCGTGATGGCTGTACTGCTTGCCATCACGCCGGTTTCGGCTGCAGAAAAGCCGGATGAGGCGGTGGAACTGCCAGGCTTGACCGTACTTTCACAGCGGAGCATAGAAGCGGTACAGAACGGTTACCAATGGACTTATACAGACCCTTCGGGGCAGGAAGGGCTTTCTGCGACCTGGAGTGAGGAAAACCGTGAACCGATGTCCGTGCCGGCAGGGGAGATCCCCTGGCTGGAAATAGACCCTTCGACCCCGCGCGCACTGCTGTCCTTCTCACAGATGCCAACCTCTTATCAGGTGCGCCGGTGGGATTATTCCCAGCCGGATGCGGAGGCGGCAACGGTTTCCCTGAGCGAAAACCTGTTCTCCCTGCAGGATGGCGGGCCGTTTCTATATGAGGTGGAGGCTGTTTGGCCGCAGGGGACCATCCGGTACCTGTTCGGCGCTTACCTGGGGTCGTATACCACGCCGGATCCCCCGCTGCTGACCGTTTCGATGGGGGAACGCAAGCTGGATACCCTGCTCAACAGCTATACCTGGACTTATACGGATGAAGATGGGGAAAAACGCATAAGTGAGGCGGGCGTCCCCCCGTTGCAGACAGTGGCCCTGCCGCTGCTGGAGCAAAATGGCGGGATCGCTGTACTGGAATTTTCCGGTGAGATCGCTCCAAAATCGGTTTCAGTCGTGCGCTGGGAGATCGGGCAGCGCGGTTTGTCCGGCGAGGTGGCAGGAACCGTCGTCCCCCTGTCCGGGATGGAGTTGGCGCTGCCGTCCTATGGTGGGTATATTTATCAGGTGACGGCAGAATGGTCGGCCGGGACAAGCACATATCTTTTTGAAACGACCCCGATGCGCCCAGTCACAGCCTATACGGTCAAATCTTCCTATCAGCCGGACAGCAACAACATTATGCTCAAGATCACCAACCGTTCCGGGGAGCCGGTGACATATGATACCCAGTATGAACTGCATCGGTATGAGAATGGAAAATGGTACATTGTACCGGGGAAGGGGGACGCTGCTGGCTGGTCGGCAACTGTGATGCCCGGGCAGACGGTGTCCTGTTCGCAGACGGTCACCGAGAATGGTGAACAGCTGAAAGAAGGGTATTACCGTTTTGCCAAAAAGACGGTGGGCGACAGCGGGAAAGAATATCTGGTATATGCATATTTCCGGCTGGGGCTTCCGCGTGACGGTATCCGTTTGGGCGCACCCTCCCAGATCACTTTTGTCGTCCAGAACAATCTGGGCGGGCGGGCCCAGGCCCAACTGACCAGGATCGGCCGGTATGAAGGGGTTTCCCCGTTGGGATTCATGCTGCGGGAGCTGCAAAAATTTGAGCAGGCTTCCGACAATGCGACCTTCCTGGGGGATACGGCGGAAGCAGGGCTTTATCTGACGGTTTCTTACGCAGGGACGAACCTGGAGGATGTACAGCTGTATATCGACCCAAACATGACGGTCTATACCGATGGGGAATATCGCACCGTATGCGGCTTCCGGCATAACGGGCAGACCTATATTGCAGATCCGGAAGTTTATGAATCAATGCTGGCATGCGGGCAGTATGTAATGGAAAATATTGCTGTGCAGCAGAAGCCGTAAACCGGCAGGATCAGCGGGGAAATAAAAATTTTTCTAAAAATTTTTATTTCCCCCTTTACTTTTTTGAAATTGTATAGTATAATGGTTCTCATTGTCGGGAGTATAGCTCAGCTGGTTAGAGTGCCTGCATCACACGCAGGAAGTCGCGGGTTCGAGTCCCTCTATTCCCACCAATTTTTTCATTGCCGGTTTTGCTGGCAATATGGGGGCGTAGCTCAGCTGGGAGAGCGTACGGTTCGCATCCGTAAGGTCGAGAGTTCGATCCTCTTCGTCTCCACCAATTGTAAAAATCGCCGCAGTAAAAACTGCGGCGATTTTTCTGTTTGTGCGGTTGGAAGTGCCCTTTGAAAGGAGGGCGTTTTTTCCCGGACATTCCGGCAGCAAGCGCAGGGGTTCCCCCGCGGCCGTTCCGCCGTCTGTAACCGGGATGGGACGACGGCGCTTGTTGGCCTGGGCGCCCTTTGGATGTAGACAGGACCGCTTACGCTTGACAGGCAGCATTTTCCCCGATATCCTATATTTTAGGGAGGATAAGATTTTCGACAGGGGAGGGATCAAAATGCCCGTTGATATGAAAGAAACGATTGCACAAGCGGCCAAAGCCCTTGTGGAAGGAAAGGGCGCCAGGAAACTGACAGTAAAGGATATTGTGGAAGAATGCCATATCACCCGCCAGGCATTTTACTATCACTTTGAAGATATACCTGCGTTGTTCCGCTGGATGATCGAGCAGGATACCCGGCGAAATATGGCGAAAATCCAGGCGATGGAAGACAGTGAGGCCAGGCTGCGTTATCTGTTTGTTATGGCAATCAATGCCTTGCCGTATGTAAAAAGGGGGATGGCCAGCAATTATCGGGATGAAATCGAGCGGTTCCTGAGTCAATACCTCCAGCGTCTGTTTGAGCGGGTATGCGACGAAGAGGGGCTTTACCAGGACTGCACCCGCCTGGAAGCCGACCTGATCCTGCGTTATCACAGCCAGGCTATTTTGGGTATTTTGCGCAACTGGACGGAAACGGATACAAAACATCTGGATCAGATCGTCCATGTGATTTTCCGTCTGGTAACAGAAGGGATCTCCCCCCATGGAGGGAACGAAACGAATACAGCTTGACAAATCCGTCCCGGTGTAAAAAAACTTTACACCGGGACGGATTTGTATATGACACAATTTGAAATGTGCAAATGGAACCGTCCGGCAGATCCGGATATAATAAGGTACAAAAGGAGGTGCTGGTATGGCGCACGAAATCCTCGCTGTGAAGCTGTGCGAACTGGATGACAGCCTTGGCAGGCTGCACAGCCGGATCCATATGAGTGAAGCTGCCGGCCATGAACAGCTTCAGCAGGAGATCCATCAGCTGGAATGGGAATGTACCGAGGCGGAAATGATATTGCGGGATAACCTGCGGCGCTCCAAATCGGAGCTGGCAGCTGTTTTGGGGAATGGCTATGGGCAGATCGAGCAGATCATCCGGCATTCAAATGAGAAAATGCGTGCGATGGCTGCCGAAAGCCCGGATACAGAATCGGCTATGGAGGGCCGGATATTGTTGGCGGAATATGCATTGGATTTTGCCCACCGGGCGGCAGACCGTGCCCTGTTGCTCGCGATGGAGGCCATTGACGCCCAGTTGGCCCGACAGAAAGAAGGAGGATCCGAATGAAAGAAGTTAAATCGCCCAGAAAACCGTTGCTCTACTATTATGGAATCGTATTATTGATGATTTTCCTTTTTAATATCCTTGTCACACCATTATTGTCCCGAAACCAGGTCACAGAAGTGGATTATGGTACCTTCATGGATATGATCGACGAAAAGCAGATCGGTGTGGTCCAGGTGGAGGATACACAGATCATCTTTACTGACAAAGAGAGCAACCAGGTGTACACCACCGGCCCCATGGAGGACCCCACCCTGACACAACGGCTTCACGAAGCCGACGCCCAGTTCGGCCGGGTCATAACAGAATCCGCATCGCCGCTTCTGACCTGGTTCCTGACGATTATCCTGCCTGTTTTGATCTTTTTTGGCCTGGGACAATATATGAGCCGGAAACTGATGAACCAGGCGGGCGGTAAAAATGCCATGAGTTTTGGTATGGGCAAAAGCAATGCCAAGGTTTATGTCCCATCCACTCAGGGGATCCGCTTTTCCGATGTGGCCGGAGAGGACGAAGCCAAGGAAAGCCTCCAGGAGATCGTGGATTACCTGCATAATCCCCAAAAATATACGGAAGCGGGCGCTTCCATGCCCAAAGGGATCCTGCTGGTAGGCCCGCCCGGAACCGGCAAGACAATGCTGGCCAAAGCAGTGGCCGGTGAAGCCAATGTACCGTTTTTCTCCATCTCCGGCTCGGAGTTTGTGGAAATGTTTGTGGGGATGGGCGCTTCCAAAGTCCGGGACCTTTTTAAACAGGCAAAGGAAAAAGCCCCTTGTATTGTTTTTATTGATGAAATCGATGCCATCGGCCAAAAGCGGAATTCCGGAGGCGGTTATGGCGGGAATGACGAGCGGGAACAAACGCTGAACCAGCTGTTGACCGAGATGGATGGCTTTGAGGGGAACACCGGGGTCATCATCCTGGCAGCTACCAACCGACCGGAAAGCCTGGATCCGGCTCTGACACGGCCCGGCAGGTTTGACCGGCGGGTGCCGGTGGAACTGCCTGACCTGAAGGGCAGGGAAGAAATTTTAAAGGTCCATGCCAAAAAGATCAAGACCGGCGAGGATGTGGACTTCCACACAGTAGCCCGCATGGCTGCCGGCGCCAGCGGTGCGGAACTGGCCAATATCATCAACGAGGCGGCTCTCCGGGCGGTACGCAACGGCCGGGTCATCGTCACACAGGCTGACCTGGAAGAAAGCATCGAAGTGGTTATTGCTGGCTATCAAAAGAAAAATGCAGTCCTCTCCGACCAGGAAAAACGGGTAGTAGCATATCATGAAATTGGCCATGCACTGGTGGCGGCCAGGCAGTCGGAATCTGCCCCGGTCCAAAAAATCACCATCATCCCGCGTACCTCCGGCGCCCTGGGTTATACGATGCAGGTGGAAACCGGGGACAAGTATCTCATGAGCAAAGAAGAACTCGAGAATAAAATTGCCACTTATACCGGCGGACGGGCAGCTGAAGAAGTGGTATTCGGACAGATCACCACCGGCGCTTCCAATGATATCGAACAGGCTACCAAGCTTGCACGGGCGATGATTACCCGGTATGGCATGAGCGATGAGTTCGATATGGTTGCAATGGAAACGGTACAGAACCAGTACCTGGGAGGGGATACTTCGCTGGCCTGCTCGGCAGATACCCAGCGCGAGATCGACCGCAAGGTGGTGGAGCTGGTCAGACAGCAGCATGAAAAGGCCAAAAAAATCCTGGAGGACGACCGCGGGAAGCTGGACGAATTGGCCCGGTTCCTTTATGAAAAAGAAACGATCACCGGCGAAGAATTCATGGAGATCCTGAAGGGAGGGGAAAAAGAATGAGAAGACGTTCCAGTTTCGGCTGGCTGGAGCTGGCCATCGGGATTTTGCTGATCGTGCTGGGCGTATGGGCTTTCCTGGAGCCGGACAGGGCTTTAAGCAGTATGGTCATTGCCTTCGGTCTGGCAGCGATCGCCATGGGGGTGGCAGATATCCTTTTATATATCCAGGTGGAACGCTTTACAGGACTGGGACCGGTACTCTCCCTGGTTGCAGGGATTATGAGCGTGATGTCCGGCATCATGCTGCTGGCATATCCCAAGGCGGGGACATTGGCGCTGGCTCTGCTGTTCCCGATCTGGTTTATTGCCCACTGTATCTCCCGCCTTTCTCATCTGCATCATATCCGTTTCATTGCCGGAAGCGGCATGTACACCTTCACACTGGTCATAAACATCATTGGATTGATGCTGGGCTTCCTCATGCTTCTCAGCCCCCTGTTCACCCTGGCTGCCCTGCGCTGGTTCTCCTGTATCTACCTGATCCTGCTGGGGATCGATGGGGTCGTTATGGCAGTCAGCCGCATGGGGATGCGGCGGTAAGGAGGGACTATGGACACGATTTCCATCCTTACCACCCTGGATCAAAACTATCTGCCTCAGCTGCAGGTCCTGATTACCTCCCTTTTTTTCAATAATCCCGGGGAAGATATCCGCCTTTATCTGCTCCACAGCACCATCCCCGAACAAGCCCTCTCGGTTATAGGCCGGCAATGTGATACCTGCGGGTACACCTTTGCGCCTGTCCGGGTGGCCGGCGCCCTGTTCCAGGACGCGCCGGCCACCCAGCAGTATCCCAAGGAGATGTACTACCGGCTCCTGGCCCACCATCTGCTGCCGGAAACGGTGAAACGGGTACTCTACCTGGATCCGGACACCCTGGTCATCAATCCGATCCGCCCTCTGTGGGAAACGGATCTGGAAGGGCATCTTTTTGCTGCAGCTGCCCATACCGGCAAGACGGAACTGGCCAACAGTGTCAACAAACTTCGCCTGGGAACGGAGGCGGATTATTATAATTCCGGGGTGCTGCTGATGGATCTGGAGGCGGCCCGGCGGGAGATCGCGCCCCATATGCTGTTTTCCTATGTGAAGCTGCATGGGAAGGAACTGCTTTTGCCCGACCAGGATATACTCAACGCCCTGTATGGGCAGCGGATCCTTCCGGTGGACGATGTGCTCTGGAACTATGACGCCCGCAATTACAGCAATTACCTCCTGCGCAGCGGCGGCGTCTGTGATCTCCCCTGGGTCATGGAGCATACCGCCATTCTCCACTTTTGCGGCAAGGCAAAACCCTGGAAACCCAAATATCTTCACCGCTTCGGGATCCTTTACCAGCATTATGTACAGCTGGCAAAACGGCAATCGGGCGGATGCCTTTGGAAGGGGGAAAACGGGCGGGCCTCATCTGCTTGACAGGAGCTGCCCACCTGCTATAATGACTGATAGGGCTGGGTATCATTGATAGCTGTGTCATACAGAGCAATAGGTTTTTCCTGATTCACTGATTCAGGACCCGGCTGCGAGTCGCGTCCGGGTCGGGATATCCCATCGTATTCGCTATGCTCAGGCGAGGCCGCTTGCGGTATTACCGCACATCAGGGATGTGCACAAAAGATACCGCTGCGCGGCTCCCCATGCAAATTTGTATTGCTCTGTTGACAAAAAGGAAGGGAGGGGAGTTTTTGATCGTTTATCGGGAACTCTCCTCCCTTGTGCGTGATCTTGGAATCGACGCCAAGACCCTGTATGCCGTCAGCAATTCTTTGGAAAAGCACTACCATCAGGTCCGATATCCCAAAAAAGACGGCGGCAGCCGCAAACTGTCCGTACCGGACGCCCAGCTCAAAATGATCCAACGGCGGATTACACAGGTCCTGCTGGTCCATATGCCGATTTCTCCTTATGCAACAGCTTATCGTTATGGGGGGAGCACATATCGCAATGCCATGCCGCATGTGGGGCAGCCTGCTGTATTGAAATTGGATATCCAGCATTTTTTTGACAGTATCCTTTACACAGCAGTGAAAGAAAAAGCCTTTCCGGCAGAAATCTATGCGGAACCGCTGCGCGTCCTGCTGGCCATGCTTTGTTACCATCGGGAATCCCTGCCGCAGGGAGCTCCCAGCTCCCCGGCGATCACCAATATCATTATGGCTGGATTTGACGCCCGGCTGGGCGCATGGTGCGCGGACAAAAAGATCCGTTATACCCGATATTGCGACGATATGACTTTTTCCGGCAGTTTTGCACCGGAAGCGGTCGTTGATTTTGTAGCAGACCAGCTTCGATGCTGCGGATTCCTTCTCAACCGGAAGAAAACCAGGTATATTCCGGCGGGCTACAGGCAGGTCGTAACCGGATTGGTGGTCAATGAAAAGGTGGGCGTACCATCCGATTACCTGCGGAAACTGCGGCAGGAACTATATTATTGCCGCAAGTACGGAATAGCAAGCCATATGGCCCATCTTGGGCTTGCGGAAACAGAATCCCGCTATTTGGCGCGCCTTCTCGGCAAAGTCAACTATGTCCTGCAAATATCCCCCGGGGAAAAGGGGATGCCGGAGGCGCGCGCCTGGATTTTGGAAACGCTGGCATGCCTGCACCGTGGCCGTATGGGATAAGGCTGCACAGCCGCTTTTGGATTTTGCATAATGCCCGGCTCCAAAATGCCGCCCTATGATTTGCAAATGATGCACCAGGGGACCTGATTACAGGAAAAAAGGTTTCTGTGCGCCAGGAGGTTTTTATGAGGAAAATTGCCCGCATTTTACTGCCGTGTTTTTTGCCGCAGTCCTGTCCGCTTGTTCCGCACGGGAAACGCAGCTTCCCACGCCTGCAGCCAGCTCCCAAAGCAGCCAGACGGCTGCAACAGAGCCGGCCGAACCGGAGGGAACCCCGGTTTCGGATCCAACAGAGCCGGCCGAACTGGAGGAACCCCCGGTTTCGGGCACGGGACAACTGCCGGTCAATTTGGATGGCGGGCAGCCTATTTCCCCATGGGATTATCAGACATTGTTGGGAAAAGGGATGGATGTGGATTGGTCCAAAACCAACCAGGGCCGCAAATATTATACTGAGCAGGCTGCGGCAGATTTTGCATCCGCTGGCATTTCCCATGTGCGTATCCGCATCGCAGACGAAGCGTCTGCCAGCCTTTTGGAAGGGCTGGACAAGCAGATTGCAGATTGCCTGGAAAATGGGATAATCCCGGTGATCGCTTATCAGGCGGATGCGTGCAAAGAGAACCCCAGCGAAAAAAATATCCAGCAGGTCGTAGATTGGTGGGCAAAGGTCGCGGCGCATTACAAAGACGCCTCCTACCTGCTGGCATTTGACCTGTTGATCGAGGTGAGCGACGCGCTCAACCAGCAGCCGGAAACATTGAATGAAATCTATGAGCGGATTGTGGCCGAGATCCGGAAAACCAACCCGCAGCGGATCATCATGATCTCACCCCGGCTGCGTTCCGATGCGGCTTACCTGCACGAATTGGCGATCCCCTCGGGCCATAACGGCTATTTGATGGCGGAATGGCATTTTTATGCTTCCGGCCCCAGCAAGACCAACGAGCGCAAATTATGGACGACCGGGACGGCGCAGGAACGCTCGCTGATCGATGAGAAAATCCAGCTTGCGCTGGAATGGCAGCAGCAAACAGGTATCCCCACATGGGTTGGGGCCTGGATGCCGGGAAATTATAACGATGGGGACGATTATACGGTGGAGGAACAGGTGGAATTCGCCAGCTATATGACCCAGCAGCTGACCGCTGCCGGTATCCCGTTCGCAGTCAATTCGGATACCAAATTCTAGGACCGCAAAACCAATACATGGATCCCCGAAATGGCGCCGGTATTCACATGCATTTATAGTAAATGACCCACAGGCCATGGGATAGCAACCAAGCTGTCCCATGGCTTTTTTGCGCCATTTTTTGTCCGGGCCATGGATGGTATTGGATACATTTGCGCTCATAAAAAGGGCTGAGTGGCAGCCTGCTTTTTGCACCCGAAAAAGGACGTTCGCGTCAGAATCGTTGAAAAAGGGGGATCGTGTCCGGTAAAATAAAATCAAACAGGAGAGAGATGTCGGAGGTGGAGCGTGAACATCGCCGTTTGTGAAAACAGCGCGGCAGCGGCAGAGCAATTGCGCAGCTGGATCGAACAGTATTGCAAGCTCTACCAAGTGCCGGCTGTCCTGAAGTGCTTTTTCCCTTCCACGGCATTCCCTGCCCACGATGAGCGGTTTGACATTGTCTATCTGTGTACCGGCGGTCATACAGGTTTCTATCAGGCACGGCAGCTGCGGGAGCGGGACCCCGAATGCAAGATCATTTTGGTGGACGACACACAGGCGTTCGCCGTAAAGGGGATGCGCCTGCACTGCACCGACTTTATCCTTCGCCCGGTGGAATTCCGGCATATCGTCCGGAGCATGGATCTGGCGTTGAGGAGGCGGATGTGATGGAACGGATGCAGGTCAAACGGCGGAAACCAGCGGGGCCAGGCCCCAAAGGGCTGGAACAGGGGCTGCGCCGCCAGATGGCCTGGGCGGCGGGGACAGAGCAATTCCAGAACCGGGACCCGCTTTACCATGTCACCGAATCCTTCCAGCAGACCTTTGACGCCATGGGACGCCGCCATGCGGCCCAGATGGGCGCACAGGAAAGGGAACCCGGCCAACCGCAGGAGGGCGAAACGGCACAGCGGGAAGAAATGCCTGACCCGACTTCCGCAAGATCCTTTTATGAACGGGGAAACCCGCAGGATCAGGATATGCTCCGCCGGTTTTCTGAAACCGCTTTCCAGCGTGGTACCCTTTCCGGGGCAGTGCTCCAGGGGACAGGCAAAATGATGCTCTTTTCCTGCTTAAAAAAAACGGTGGGCCAATCCCAGCCGGACAAATGGCAGCAGCGCAAACTTTTTGAGAAGGCTTCCCCCATGCGCAACCTGCCTGGCCACAGCCCGGACAAGGTAGCTTTCAACCGTGGATTCACCAACAGCGCCGTCGGCCTGGTGGTAGACACCCTGCGGGACGCGCGGCGCACAGTGGAGGATCTGCACGATCTGGCGCTGGGCAAAAGCGAAATGGGCCAGGCGGGGGCGGATACCCTGCGCACCATGTACCCCTTCCTCGACGACAGCCGGGAACAGGGGTTGCTCGTGCAATACCAGGAACAGCTGCGCGGGACGCAGGACCCCCAGGAAAAGGCGGCACTCCAGAACGCAGCGGCACGGATGGAAGCGCTGATCGGGAAAAAGCAGCAGATGAAGCTGGAGTTTATCAATAAGCTCCGTTTCATATCCGACCGGGCAAACGAGGCGTTGGAAACTTTTTCACAGCCAGGCTTTGCAGGGGCGCTGGATAAGGCTTTGCGGGAAACGGAGGAAGATCGGCCTTTGGATGAAGGGGGCGATGGATCGGATGGAACAACAAACCCAGGGGAAGGAGCGCCAACAGCGCCCGGCGGAACAGGACCGGACACAAACAGCGGTCCGACAGCCTGAACGGGAACGCCTGAGCAGCCCGGGACAGCTGGCACTTGCAGCGCTGGAAGGGGTTTCTCTGTTTGAGATGCCCCCTGCCAGGCTGGAAACGCTGGCGGCCCTGTTGGGCAACCAAGGGATGCAGTCGCTGCTGGAACAGCAGGCGCTGCCGTTGGAAGAGGCCCGCTTCACTGTGCCCGGGGCGCTGCAGACGACCCCTTTCCCTGTGCCGGGCGATGCTTCGCCTGCTGTAACAGCCCCGCCGTCCCTGCCAGCAGGGAACAGCGGGGGCAGGGCTTTTGACCCGGCAGGGCTTGTGTACTGAGGAGGCGAAGCGGATGGACCAGACCTTCGACCTGCCGCCGGACGGCGGCGCGGAACTGGCGGCCCTGCTGGAACGCAGCGGCGTGGATTTCGTCCGGGAGGGGGACCAGTTCCGGTTCCGGTTTGCCAGCGGCGGATGCACCTGGCAGACAGTTTGCCGCTGCTGCGAAAGTTTGGTGTTGGTGTATGGGGTTTATCCTGTCCCAGTGCGGGATGCCGCACGGGGGATGGCCTTGTGCAGCCGGCTCAACAGCCAGGCGGTACGGGGGAGTTTTTTCCTCCAGGATGGACGATTCGTCTTCCGCACCAGTGCGCAGCTTACCGAACGCTTCGAGGCACAGGCACGCATTGCCGATGCGCTCGAATATAACGCTGCCGCCCTTTCCCATTGGTGGGGACAGCTGGCGGCCGAGGCCCAGGGCCTCGATTAAACCTTGGATCCCGGCTTGCTGGGGGTTTGGCAGATGTCATCAGCAGGCGATATTTTCATCATAGAAAGGAGGGGCGCTTCACGTCCGGTCCCCAGCCAATATGCGGCGTGAAGCAAAGACATGGCAGAATATCTATCCCCGGGTGTTTACGTGGAGGAGTATGATTCCGGCGCAACACCCATGCAGGGCGTGAGCACCAGCACCGCCGGCTTTGTGGGCCTGGCGGAGCGTGGCCCGGTCATTGGGCAGCCCCAGCTGGTTACCAGTTTTGCCGATTACAAACGGATGTATGGCGGGTATCTCAGCGAGGCGGCCTACGGCGGCAACCGTTTCCTGCCTTATGCGGTCGAGCAGTTCTTCCTCAACGGCGGGTCCCGCGCCTATATCATGCGGGCGGTACCCGGCGATGCAAAGGCTGCAAGCATCACCAGCGGCGTGCTGAAGATCACCGCCGCCAATCCCGGCGCTTGGGCTGAGGATATGCGGGTCAGCATTTGCCCCGCCTCCAAAGCAAAAACCCAGGTGTTGGCCGCAAACGGGGCGGAACTCACCCTGAAAAATGCCGACAGCTTCAATGCCGGCGACGTGGTGGAACTGTTTGACGGCAAGTCCGCCGCTTATGCGACCATCAAGAGCGTACTGGATAAGGTCATCACCCTGGACGCCCCGTGCCCGTTGGATGTGGCGGATACCAAGGTGGGCACTGCCAAGTACATAAAGACCTGTGAGATCACAGTCACCGCCCGTCTGGGTGAAAATGTGGAAACCTTTGAGAACCTTTCCCTCAAGCCGGATGCCCTCAATAATATCTGCGTCAAGACCCGTAAATCCGACCTGATTATTGCTGAGGTGCTGGAAGCCAAAGCCCCGGTCAAGGAAAAGGATAAAAAGGATGCAGCAGCTCCCGCTGAGGCCCCGAAAGCAGCCCCGATCGCACCGTACAGCCTGTGCGGCGGTACCGGCGACGAGTTGGTGCTCACTTTGGCCGGCGGCAGCAACGGTTCGGTTTTGACAGCCGGCGCAGACGCTTTCCTGGGCAAAGACGACGGCCCTGGCAAACGCACCGGCCTGCAGGCGTTCCGTGAAAATGGGAATGTATCCATCATGGCCATCCCGGGCATCACCGCCCCGGAAGTCCAGGCAGCGCTGATCGCCTTCTGCGAAAGCAAAAAGAGCTGCTTTGCCATCCTGGATGTGCCGATCGAACTCAAGAAGACCAATGATGTGGCGAATTTCCGGGATATGTACGATTCCACCTATGCGGCGATGTATCATCCGTGGCTGGAAATGTACGATGCCGGCGCCAAACGTGCAGCTTACTTCCCGCCTTCCGGCGCAATGGCTGGCATCTATGCCCGCACCGATATCGAGCGGGGCGTTCATAAAGCCCCGGCCAACGAGGTGGTCCGTGGCTGCACCGGCCTTTCCTGCGCGTACAATGAAGGCGAACAGGATATCCTCAACCCGATCGGGGTCAACCTGATCCGTGCATTTACCGGGCGCGGCATCCGTGTCTGGGGCGCACGCACCATCAGCTCCAACGGCTTGTGGAAGTACCTGAATGTCCGCCGCCTGTTCATCTATGTGGAGGAGTCGATCAAAGCCAATACCAACTGGGTAGTCTTTGAACCGAACTCCACTGCCCTGTGGAGCCGGGTCACCCGGACGATCGAAGCCTTCCTGGCCACCTGTTGGCGGGATGGCGCGCTGGCAGGTTCCAGCCCGTCCGAGGCCTTCTTTGTGGAATGCGGGCCTACGACAATGACCCAGGACGACATCGACAATGGCCGCCTGATCTGCCAGATCGGTATCGCCCCGGTGAAACCTGCTGAGTTTGTCATCTTCCGCATCACCCAGAAGACCGCTTCCGAATGATCCTGAACCTCCAACACTGATACAGAAAGGACGAAATCAATCATGGCCATCAATTATCCATACAGAGTATTTCGGTACCAGGTGGAGATCGACGGGATCAGCCGGGCAGGCTTCTCTGAAGTGTCCGGCATGAGCGCCTCCACCGACGCCGTGGAGTATCGCGAAGGCGACGACCTGCGCAACACCCCCCGTAAACTTGCGGGGCTGACCAAATTCGGGAACGTGACCCTGCGTTGGGGCGTATCCGATGACAGCGATTTCCTGGAGTGGCTTAATTCGGTCGCTCCGACCAATACTGCGCCGCCGACCGGCCTGGTGCGTCACAATGTGACCATCACCCTCATCGACGACGCGGGCAACCCCGGCCCATCCTGGCAGCTGATCAACGCCTGGCCGGTCGGCTACACCGTCCCCGACCTGAACGGCCTGGGCGGCGAGGTCGCCATCCAGTCGCTGGAACTGTGCCACGAAGGATTGGAGCACATCCCTGGCTCGGTAGCGGGGACGCCGTCTGACATCTGATTTGTGAACCACATCCCCTGAGGCCCGCAGGCGTGATTGCTTGCGGGCCGTCAGGGAATCCTGGCCCAGGAGGATATCATTATGCAGACCGAATTTGAATTTGAACTGCCCAAAGGTTATGTAGACGCCAATGGTGAGATCCATAAGCGGGGGTTGATGCGCCTGGCCACGGCGGCGGATGAGATCCTGCCCCTGCGCGACCCGCGGGTCCAGCAGAATGCGGGATACCTGACCATCATCCTGCTTTCGCGGGTGGTCACAAAATTAGGGACCTTGAGCGCAGTCAACACCAGGGTCATCGAAAACCTGTTTACCATGGATCTGGCTTATCTGCAGGATATGTACCAGCGGATCAATATGTCGGAGATGCCGCATTACCAGCTCACCTGCCCCCACTGCAACCAGCAGTTTGAGGTGCCGCTGGATTTTTTGCTGGGCTAGAGCAGGCTTGTGAAGGGGATGAGGGATACCCGATCCGGCCTGCAAAAGCTTTCAACGGGCAGAAGGAAGACCCCGCTGCCTGGCGGGAACTGCCCCGCCGGCGGGATAGCCCCTTATTTCAAAAGCCTGCCCGGGGGATGTCGCTCTATCCCCAGGAACGCCTTTACCAGGAAATGGCGTTTTTAGCCTATTATCTGCACTGGTCCAGCCAGACTCTGATGGATCTGGACCACTGGGAGCGGCGGCGCTGGTGCCGCGAGGTGTCCGCAATCAATAAAAAACTCAGCGGCAATGAACAAAAGACCTTTGAACTGAAATGAACGGCAGGTGATTCCTATGGCGATCCGATATCCAGAACCGATCCAGACCTTCCGTTTTTTGATCCGTGTGGGTGACAGCAAGGAGATCTCCGCCGCATTCAGCCGTTTTTCCGGTGTGAAGATGGAGGTGGAAACCATCCAGATGCGCAGCGGCAACGAAGGACGGGGCGTGAAGGAGTTTACCCCGGTGTTTACCAGTTTTGCCCCGGTGACCCTGAGCAAAGGGGTCGTGGGGGACAATGAGTTTTTGGACTGGATGCTTTCGGCAAGCGCGGGGGTACATACCGGCCCCACCGGTTTGAACCTGCGCCGGACCATCGACGTCATCACCCTCAATGAGCGGGGAAAACCAGGGGTCATCTGGACGCTGCAGGGGGCGATGCCCATCGGGTATGAACTTTCCCCCATGGACGGCAGCCGCAGCGAGGTGCTGACCGAGAGCCTTACCTTTGCGATCACCGGCATGAAGCGTACAACCAAGTCGGGGACGGAATAACCTTTCGGAAAGCCGGGAAAGGAGGAAGACGGCATGGCAATATCCGGAGCCTATTTTGAAGTGATGCTGGCGGGGCCGGGCGCCGTGCTGGCCGGCGGTTTTACCTCTGTGTCCGGATTGGACATGGAAGTGGATTACGAAGTTTATACAGAAGGGGGCAGCAATTATCCCCGCTTCTTTTTCAAAAATACAAAACCCACCCAACTGGTGCTTGAACAAGGGGTGGTCACTACGGTGGACAGCGTTTCGCTGCTGATGGCTATGGTCAACCAGGGGATGTCTATCCCATTGGCCGGGGTCATCATCCTGAAGGACAGCTTCGGGATCCCGGTACGGGAATGGACGGTAGTAGGGGCGCATTTGCAGAAGTATGTGGGCCCCCAGCTCAACAGCAACCAGGCCAGCGTGGCTGTCAGCCGGATCGAACTAATCCATAACGGGTGCTTCTGATGAAATCAATTGCGGTGACAAAACCGGATATGGGCGTGCTTTCCCGGGAACGGCTGCCCCTTTCCCCCTTCGGCGCTTTGGCCCAGTCCTTTGCGGAGGAACTGTTGGCGCGGGCGGGCCGGGAGGAAGGGAATTGGCCCTTTGTGCCCCTGGAATTGCTGGAAGAAGGGGATACGCCCCAGCCTTCCGGCACTGCGTCCCCCGGAATGACCTTCCAGGTGGACCTTCAGCTGGTGCTGGAGGTCCTGCGGCGTGAAGGGGATGCGACAGAACAGCAAAAGGCTGCACAGCGCATTGTGGAACGCATCCTGCTCCGGCAGGCCCGGCAGGAGCAGCCCAAGACCTCGCCGGAAACCCGGACGGAAAAGATGCAGCAGGTGCTTTATCAGTATCTGTCGCGCAGTTTCACCCAGAATTTGACACAAAATATCACCCGGAATTTCAGCTGGAGCCTGCTCCAGAATGTGCATATGCCCCTGGCTTCCTCCCGGCAGCAGGATACGCCGGCTCAGGGGGCGCCGGGCGGGCTGGCGCAGCAGGTAAAGGAATTTTCCCGTCAGCTGCAAATTGTGCGGGAGGAAGGAAAATCCTTTCCCGCAGAACCGGATGAGCAGGAAGGGGCTGTACAGCTGCAGAAACCCGTCCGCGTTGATGTAAACGCCCCGCATATGCCGCAGGAGGAGCTGCCGCTTTTGCAGGATGCAGCAGTTTCCGGATCCGGGGGGCTGGATGCCCAGGCGGTCCGGCAGGCAGGGGAACAGCTGCAGAAAATGCTCGGGGATTTTTTGGAAGAGAGAACCCGGCAAGCTGAAAGCAGCACGGTCCCGCCGCAGCAGGCATCCCCAGCGCAGGAGCAGCCCGCACCGGTGGAACTTTCCCACCGGGAGGAAGCGGCGGCCGGGCAGGCGTCGCAGGGCGAAGCCGCCCGGACAGGTACACAGCCCCCGGCAGCGCGCAGCGACGCCGGGAAGGCAGAAAACAGGACAGCGTGCAGGCCGAAGGCGGCGGAAATGCCGGTTGCGCGGGATATCCGGGTCGGGGCCGAGAGATATGCGCATGCCGCGCCGGAACCGCAGGCATCTGTAGCGCAGGAGCAGCCCGCGCCGGTGGAACTTTCCCACCGGGAGGAAACGGCAGCCGGGCAGGCGTCGCAGGGCGAAGCCGCCCGGACAGGCGCACAGCCTCCGGCGGCGCGCAGCGACGCCGGGCAGGCGGAGAACAGGACGGCAAGCAGGCCGAAGGCGGCGGAAATGCCGGTTGCACGGGATATCCGGGTCGGGGCTTACCAGCGCACAGCGCAGACAGGAAGGCAGCCCGGCAGCAGCCTGGCGGTGGGCTGGGATGCCCGCCAGGCGTCCGGCATAGAAACAGGGACGGCAGGGTTGGCCTTGCAGCCCCCCGAAATGGTGTTGAACCAGCCGGCCGGGCTGGAGGGGATGCCCGCAGCGGCGGAAGGCCGCAGCCAAAGCGTATCCCGGCAGCATGGAGATGGCAGGCAGCCGGACCCGCTGCTGCTGGCATATGGGCCGTCGTTTGCCCAAGCAGCAGGGATGCTGCAGCAAGGGAATATCCCAGCGCCACAACAGCAGGAAGAATCGGAGTATGTCCGCAGCCTGCCTGATTGGGCCAGGCAATTCCTGAAAAGGAGCGGGACAGACGCCCAACCGTCCCATACAATGGGGGTGGCGCAGGAGATCGTCTCCCTGCCGCCGCAGGGGATGGGGGACACTGTCCAATGGACAGCTCCGAACTACCATCCGCCGCAGGCGCCGATCACTTATCGGGAGAAGGGCGGGCAGGAACCGGCCCAGCAGTCCCGGGAGGTCCCGATCAGCGATGCACAGATCCAGAAAGCAGCGGACAGGGTATATCAGTTGATTACAGAACGCATCCGGCGGGAACGCCGCCGGTTCGGCCTATAAACAGGCGGGAAAGGAGGCAGGGCAGATGTATATCGGTATCCCAAACCCCAATATGCTGATACCGCTGGAAAAAATGACCATCCAGCCGGAAGGGAAAACAGCCTTTAAAGTGCTTTATAACCCGGAAAGCTATACGCAGAGCCGTATGGTGCGGTATGCCCAATCGAGCGGCATTTCCACCAATACGCCGGTATCCCAGTTTGCTGGGGGCGGGCTGGAGATCCTGACGTTCCGGCTGTTTTTTGACAGCATGTCCGCGGGCAGCGAAGTCGGGGGCGGGCTGCTGGACAAGGCAAAATTTGCCGCCAACAGCTTACTGCCCTCCCTGACCAAGCTGATCGATGTGCGCACTTATACCAAGCAGGTATATAGCCTGATGGAGATCGACCCGGATAAGCATGTGCCTCCGCTGCTGACGCTGAAGTGGTCTTCTTTGCAGTTTACCGGCCACCTGATCAGCTGTCAACAGAGTTTTGTCCGGTTCGGCGAGCAGGGGACGCCTTTACGCGCCTGGCTGGACTGCGTTTTCCAGGAATTTATCGCGCCGCAGAAAGCGACGCTGCCCCGTCCGCTGGAATCGCCGGACACCACCAAATACCGTACGGTCCGGCAGGGGGATACCCTATGGTCGTTGTCGGCCAAGGAATATGGGCAGCCGGAGCAATGGCGGGCGATCGCCGACGCCAACGGGCTGGCCAATCCCAGGCTTTTGCGTTCGGGGGACCGGCTGGTGCTGCCGGCCATCAAGTAGCGGAGGATCCGGCTGAAAGGAGGTGGGGGCAGTTTGGACAAAGGTTCTTATACATTCCAGGCACTGAGCAGTAAATATGAAGATTTCCGCGGCCCCGCCTTCACCATCAAGGTGGATGACACCGTTTTAAACAGTGCTGAGATGCCGATCGCCTCGCTGGAAGTGGAACTGAACGCGACCGGCGCGGCCAGCGGATGCCATTTTTCAGTGGAAAGCTTATATGATTTTGCACAGTCCAAATGGATCAATAACCTGGCCAAAACCATTCAGGTGGGGGCGAAACTGGAGGTTTTGGGGGGATATGTGAAACAGGAAGTCATCTTTTATGGTTATGTGGATGAATTTTCCATGGAATACAGCGGTTCCGCCCCGCCCCGCCTGGCAGTTACCGGCATCGATGGCTTCGGTTATCTGATGAGCTGCCAGGAGCCGATCTATGGGGGAAAGAAAAAACCGCAGAAGGTCGTGGAGGATATTTTAACCAAGGCGGTATCTGCCGGTTATGCCAAAAGCAAGACGGTCGGTTCGCTTGAGGGCTTTGATGTGCCGGTCGTCAAGGAAAAAATGGATGATTTCAAATATCTGCGCCTGTTATCCCAACGGTATTGTATGAGCCTGTTTTCGGTAGCTGGCGAACTGATTTTTGATAATGTGGTATCCAACAGTAGCCCATTGATCAGTTTCACAGTGGGCATGGGGCTTTTGAATTTCCAACGGCGGCTTTCCCTGCAGGGACAGGTGGGCGAAGTGGAAATCTGGGGCAGGGATATCAATCAGAAATTTATCAAAGGGGTCGCAAACAGCATCAGTATCGGCGGTTCGGGGAAAAGCGCTGTGGAATTGGCGCCTAAATTCAAGCAGACGGCAGTGCGGGAATATAACGAGTATGTGCGGACCGAAAAAGAGTGCGTGGAACTGGCCCAGGCCCGCCTGGATCATCTGGCGCTGAATTTCGTATCGGGACAGGGGACCTGCGTGGGTATCCCGGAATTGATCCCGGGCCGGTATATTTCGGTCAAGGGGCTGGATGACGATACCGAAGGCAGCTACTTTTTAAGCGCAGTCCGCCATCGCTTTACCAGGGAAGGATATTTCACCGAATTTGAAGTAAAGGGGGCCAGGGCCTGATGGGCATGGGGGAGGAATTACAGGCCATATTGGGTGCAGGGCAAGACCTGGAACGCCAGATGCAGCAGGTCGGCCTGGTCCTGGCGAAGGTGACCAATATTACCGATGAAGAAAAACTCAACCGGGTCAAATGTATGCCGATCGGCAATGAACAGGCGGAAGAAACCGACTGGTGCTATGTCATGGCCCCTCTGGTAGGCAAAAGCTGCGGCCAGTTTTTCTTCCCGAATGTGAATGACCTGGTGGTGCTTGCATATTTGAGCGGGGATCCACACCGGCCGATGGTGATCGGCGGGTTCTGGAATACGGAACTGCCGCCGCCTTATACGATCGAGAACGGGAAGGTTTATAATTTTTCGATCAAGACCCCAAATGGGACCGAACTTCTTTTTTATGACGAACCTAAAAAGCAGAAGGTGACCCTGACCCTGCCTTCCGGCACCGTCCTGTGCATCGATGATGAGGCGCAGGCCGTTTCCCTCAAGGATGGCAAGGGGGAAAATGCGCTGGAAATGAATCTCAAAGAGGGCACGATTGCCCTGAAGGCGAAAAAACAGCTGGATCTGTCGGCCGGAGAAACAAAGATCACTTTGGAGTCGGGCGGCAGTCTGACGATGGCGGCACAGAAGGAAATCTCGATGGAAGCGGCTGAAATCGCCGGAAAAGGAAATTCCAAGGTGGCGGTAGACGGGGCCGAAGTGAAGGTAAATGCCACAGGGCAATTGGAACTTTCAGCTTCCGGCACAGCCGCCCTCAAGGGTGCGACGGTAAGCATCAATTAACCGGGCAAGCCGGTGGAAAGGAGTGGGCGTGGATGAACGGGAAGGAATTTCTGGGCCGGGGATTGAAATTCCCCCTCCAGGTGGACCCCAGGACAGGGAAAATTGCGATGTCGGATCAGGAAGAGGATATCCGCGAGGCCATCGGCATCATTCTGCGCACCGGCAAGGGGGAACGGGTCATGCGGCCTGATTTCGGTGCGAATACCATGGATTATGCGTTCGCCCCGGCGTCCAGCTCCATGACCAATTCCATTGCCCATGAGCTGCGGCTAGCTTTGCTGGAACAGGAGCCGCGCATCCAGGATGTGGAAGTGGAGTGCGAACAGATCGACCAGCTCAGCGGCGCAGTGGTGATTCATGTCAGTTATACGGTGCGCAGCACCAATAACCGATACAACCATGTTTATCCCTTCTATCAGACGGAGGGTTCGGAAGGAGGGGGCGCGGTATGAAACAGCCGGTTTTAGATCCCAGGGATCGGCAGGCTGTGATGGCCCAGCTGGCAGCCAGGGCACGCGCCTACACCCCGGAATGGCGGTATGAGAGGGCGGAGGATGACCCCGGTTCCGCTTTGTCGGAACTGTTTGGCGAAATGTTTTATCAGACGGTCGACCGGCTCAATTCGGTCCCAGGCAAATTACATACGGAATTTTTGAATCTCACCGGGTTCCGGATGCCCGACCCATCCCCCGCTTCCGGCCTGCTCCAGTTTACCGCGCATGATACGGTGGAGCAGCCGGTGCCGGTACCGGAGGGCGCGCAGGTCTTCACTGAGGATGCGCAGGGGGAACATATCGTTTATGAAACCGAGCGGCGGATCGAATCCACCCCCGCCAAACTGCAGGGGCTGCTGTTTGTGGATGCCCGTGACGGGGTGATCCAGCAGCTGGATTTGGAAAAGACCCAACCATTTTTCTGCCCGGTGGAAGGGGAAAACCTCCAGCGCCACCGGTTCACCCTGAGCCAGGACGACGTGCTTGCGCTGGCAGGGCCTTGTGAGGTGGAAGTGGAGCTGCGGCAGGAGGGCGGTTTTACCGCTTCGGAAACTGCGCAGCGGCTGGCCGACCCGGAACAAGCCCGATGGGCATTCCTGAGCCGGGACGGCGAAGAAGCGTTTACTGCCGTGCGGGCGCAGGGGAACAGCCTGTTTTTGTCCTATGACGGGGCTGCGGGCTTTGCCGCCGATGCAGAAGGGCATTACAAAATTTCCTGTACCGGCGCGCCGGCTGGCGGGGAACTCCTGTTGGATGGGGTCAGCCTGCGCAGCCGCCCAACTGGATGGCGGGCGCTGGATGGGGTATCCAACGGGGATATCCCGATCGATTTGCAGGAGGGGGGATACTGTTTCGGCCGCCGTCCGGCTGCATATGGTTTATGTTATTTCCGCTGTGACCAGGCGTTCTGCAAGCGGGGGGCACGTGTCAACCTGCGGCTGGAAGTTGCTGCGGTGGTCAACGGGCTGGATGGGCAGCAGCCTCAGTATCAGTTCAACCAGCGCATCATCGATAAGCGGGATGCGGTGGCAGTGGTACCGGATGATGTTTATGTGGCCCAGGTGGCATGGGAATATTTTAACGGCCTGGGCTGGCGGCCGCTGGCGGTTTCTGGAAACCGCAACCCGTTTTCCTGCAAGCAGGAAGGGTTGGCGGAAGTGGCTTTTGATGTGCCAAATGATATTGCTAGCAATGAAGTCAATGCCCAGCCGGGGTATTATATCCGGGCCAGGGTGGTCCATGTGGAAAATGAGTTTTCGATGACGCCCAAGTGGATTTTGCCTTTTCTGAAAAGCGCGGAATGTACCTGGGTATATGATAAAGGGCTGCCGGTGCAGCGGCTGGAGGCGGAAAACAACGGCGGAACAATCTGCCAGGAAGACGCGGAAGATATCCGGCATCTGGGTTTCCCGGCCCTGGAAAGATTGGCGGAACATCCCAGGGCAATGTATTTTTGCTTTGACCGTTCCCCGCATGCAATGCCGTTATCCATCTTCTTTGATATGGCGGGACGGGTAAAACTGGAGGACAAAGTGGGCTTTGAGGCATGGACTGGCAGCCGGTTCGAACCGGTGCGGATGGTCGATCTGACCCGCAACCTGTTGCATCCGGGGCTCATGCTCCTGTATCTGCCAAAACCCCTGCCGGCACAGACAATGCTGGGGATGGAAGGGTACTGGCTGCGCCTTTCCCGCAGTTCCTATCTGGAAAACCCGGGCGGATGGCCCAGGGTAAATGCGATCCATCTGAATACGGTGGAAGCGTTCCAGCGGGAACAGGCGGCGGAGGAAATATTCTCGGCAAGCGCCTATGAGGCAGGGAAATCCGTGGATCTGCTGCATCGCCCGGTGCTGGAAGCCCAGGTATGGGTGGATGAAGTGGGCGGGTTGGCGGTGTCCGATATCGAGGCGCTGGCCAAAGAGATACCCGGCCGGGTGGAGTTGGAACGGGAGGACCGTGTGATTACCCATTGCTGGGTGCTTTGGCAGCGGCGGGACCATCTGGCCCTGGCGGGGCCGGAGGAACGATGCTACAGCCTGGACCCGTATACAGGGCGGATCTGCTTCGGGGACGGCAACCATGGGCGGGTACCGCCGCAGGGGGAAGAAAACCTGCGGGTAAAATACGCATATGGCGGCGGAAGCCGGGGCAACCAGCCTGCCGGGACGGTGACCCAGCCGGTAGGTTCGCTGCCGCGGATCAGCCGTGTGGAAAACCTGACCCCCATGAGCGGGGGCACCGACCGGCTTCCCCCGGAAAAGGTGGATGCGATCGGCAGCAAGGCCCTGAAGCACCGTGGACGTGCGGCGGGCATCCGGGATTTTGAAGAGATTGTTTTGCAGGATTTCCCGCAGGTCCGGCATGTCAAATGTTTCTCGGGCCGGGATGTTTCCGGGGCATATGCTCCCGGACATGTGAGCGTGGTGGTGGAAGGATGCGACCTGGACAGCCGGCGGGCGACCGACGATCTGTGCCAGCGGATCTATGAGGCGCTTTCCCAGCAGTGCGATTGCGTGATGGCGGCGGAAGGACGGCTGCATGTCGTAGGTTCCACCGTGATTACGGTAAGCAGTACGGTGACGGTAGAGATGGCCGACCCGGATCAGAGTGCCGTTACCCAGCAGGCCATTGCCAACCGGCTGGAAGAACTGATCAACGAACGCTGGCGGGAACGGGAGATCGGTGACCAGATCCGTATTGCACAGGTATGGCAGACGGTGCGGGATACCCCAAATGTGCGCCGGGTACGCAATATTTTACTGGAAGGCTGGTATGACCAGGCCGGTATCCAACGGGTGACGCCTTTGGAAGAAGACGGCGTTTTCCCATATGCCACTGTAAAAAGCGGGCTCCATCTCATCCAGGTGGAGTGAAGATGATAAACAACGAAAGGGAGGGACGGCCCCATGCTGAACGCCCGGAACCTGGACGATCAGACCTATGAGGAAATTGTAAAGACGGCGGAGGGCCGTCTGCCCTGGCTGTGCCCTGTATGGACCGACCACAACGCCCATGACCCGGGCATTACCATTTTGGAGTTGATGGCCTGGTATAAGGAAATGCAGCAATACCATATGAACCAGTTTACCGACGAACTGCGCTATAAACTGCTCAAGCTTGCAGGGATTTTGCGGCAGCCGGCTTGCCCGGCCCGCTGTGCGGTGGAATTAGGGGAAAGTCCCGCTGCCCGCCTGGCAGGGGAACGGTTGGAAACACGGGAGGGGATCCCTTTTGAACTGGCGCAGGCGATCCCGGCCTGCCGGCCCCGAATTGCCCGGATCCAGGTGGTCCAGGAGGGGCGGCGGATGGATGTGGGGGAACTGCTCGGCGACCGGCATGTCACCTTCCAGCCGTTTGGCGAAAGGGATGGGGGCGCTTCCCAACTGCAGATTGGGTTTTCCCAGCTGGGGGAAGGGGACCTGCGGCTTTGGTTCGATGTGGAACCGCCGGCTGGCGCAGTCCGCAACCCGTTTGCGTTTGCCGGCCAGGTCCCCCGGTTGATCCGCTGGACCTGCGAAGGGGCGGAAAAGACCGAACTGCTGCAGGATGAAACCCATGCGTTGAGTATGAGCGGGTATGTGACCCTGCGGGCGCATGGGGATTGGCCTGCCGGCGCGGAAGGGCTCTATTGGCTTTCACTTTCCTTGGAAGACCCGGGATGTGAGGAATGGGTCCGCCTGTCAGGCTTGTCTGCAGGACGCTGGCCTGCAATCCAACAGGAAACCTGGGCAGAAAGCCATTTGTTCCAGGCTCCCGCCCAGGATGGCTGGACAGTATGCCTGGAGGATGCGCTGGCCAGGGATGGGGAATTGGCGGTGTTTATACGCACCGCCCAGCGCTGGGAACAGACCAGCAGCTGGCAGTCAGCAGCCGTCCAGGCAGGCCGGCTGCTCGAAGTGGATACCTCCACGGCTGTGCAGGATGGCGGAGAAAATGTGCTGGTGGTCGCGTTGGACAGCGTCCACAGCGACCGGCTCCTGTTTGACGCCAAAGGGCTTCCCGGCGAAACCTTTTATCTGGACCTGGAAGGGCGCAAGGCCCTGTCAGGATCATTCACCCTTTTGTGCGATACCCTGGACCGGGATGGACAGATCCGGCCTGCTTTCTGGCGGTGCGTGGATGACCTGTATGCTTGCGGGCCCAGGGATCGGGTCTTTACCTATGACCCGACGCGGGAATGTATCACCTTCGGGGATGGCGAACACGGCGCGCTGTTGCGCCGGGGGGAAGGGGCGGTATTGGCAGCCAGCCTGGCCGTCACTTACGGCAGCGGGGGGAATATCCCCAGCGGAACCGAACTGGTTTTCCCGGAGGATGGAGAGCGCGTCTGCAGCCAGGCTGCCCGGGGCGGCAGGGAACAGGAAACGGCGGATTCCGCACAAGCCCGGCTGCTGCGGGAACTGAGTACCACCCGCAAATGTGTCAGTGCGGACGATTATGAGCGTTTGGCAAAGGAAACGCCGGGACTGCGGGTAGCGGCTGCAAAAGCGCTGCCTGGGTATGACCCGGATGAACCGACCGGCGTGAGCCGCCTGCCGACTGTGACGGTGGTGGCGGTGCCGGCGGGGGCTGGGAAACAGCCGCTGCCTGACCGCCGGTTTTTGGAGGCGGTACAAAACCAGATGGACCGGCTGCGGCCGATCGGCACGCAGGTGAAGGTGGTGCCGCCGGTCTATGTGGAGATCCAGGCGGAACTGACGGTACGCTGTATGGAAGACGGGATCGAAGACGCGCTTCGGGAGCGGCTGTGTGCCTGGCTGGAGCAGAGCGGTATCGGCGGGACGCTCCAGGCGGGGGCAGCGTGGGCTGCTGCACAGGCAGTCCCAGGCGTGCTGCAGGTCCGGGAGGTGAATTTGCGCACCACCAGCCCGGGATGTTATCAAAACGAGGAAGGGGATATCCTCCTGCCGCGGCGGGCGATCCCCAAATTGGGGAAGATTTGGGTAGAACGGCTGCCGGACCGCGGCAGCGTGCGCTGATCGATCAGGAAAAGGAGGGGACGGCGGCATGGAGCCGATCCAGGCACAGATGGTTTTTTGTTGTGCAGAACAGTGGATGGGCGGGTATTTTTACCGGACAGAGCCCTGGAAAGACGGCCTGCGCTTGGATCCGGAGCGCTTTTCAACCGGTGTTTACTGCCTGGCGGCGGTGGACAGCGGGGAAAAAGGGTTTTTCTGGGGCCGGGCGGCAGTGGAGGCCGACCTGCCGCCGGACACAGCCCTGCGGATTTATGCCAGGGCTGCCGATACCAAGCGGTGGCAGGATTGGAAGGATCTCGATGAAGGGATCCGGGGGCTCACAGGCGATCCGATACCTGCTTTGCGGGAGATTTTTGGGGCGCCTGTTTCGGAAAGCGGGGATTGCCTGCTCCCTTGTACCGGGCGTTACCTGTGGATAATGCTGGAATTGACAGCTACCGGTTCCGAAGCCCCGGTCATCCGGGCGCTGCGGCTTTGGATGCGGGGGGATCATATGACCGATTACCTCCCTGCAATCTATCAGGGGCAGGATTTCACCCGGCGGTTCCTGTCCATCTTTGACAGTATGTATGCTGATATGGACCGGATGATCGATGCGCTGCCCGGCCGGATGGATTACCAATATGCCGATGGGGAACTGCTGCGGTATCTGGCGTCCTGGGTGTGTGTCGAGCAGGGCGGGGAGGTATTGCGGGAACGCATCCGCACGGCGCTGCCCGACTATGAGGACCTGTATACGGTGGAGGGGGTGCGGCGGAGCATACGCCGCCTGACCGGGCGGGAACCGATCCTGATCGAGCCGTTCCAGGTTTCCCCCAACCGGCCGGATTGCTGCGACCCAGTCCTTTACCGGCGGCTGTATGGGGAGGACCCTTACCGGTTTTTCGTTTTGTTGCCGGAAGGCACCTTTTCCGGGCAGAAGGAACGGGAACAGTTCCAACGGGATATGCAAGAGGTCATCCCAGCCGGGATGAGCATGCAGATGATACAATTAAAGCCCTGCATCCAGCTGGATTGGCACACCTACCTGGGCATTAACGCACAGATAGGCGGTTATGTGCCGGCAGCGATTGATGAGCAGGCTACCATTCATTATGACACCACGATTGGAGGAGCCAAGCATGAATAACGCTAACTTTTTCCCTTTTGAGCGCAACCGGTATTTTTACGGCAAGCTGCTCACCGTCCGGGACTTCGAGGTGGAACAGCGCTACCACTGCACCAAGCGGGAACTGCTGAACCGGTTGATCCATGGCGCCGGCGTGGTGTGCGGCCTGGGGGTCACCGCCAGCGACGAGTCTACGCTGATGATCGAGAGCGGTATGGCGCTGGATTACCAGGGGCGGGAGATTGTCCTGCCGGAACCGCTTTTCCGTAAGCTGCAGATGCTGGAAGGCCAGGAAACGCTGGCAGGCAAGAAGGATGCCTACCTTTGCCTGGTTTATGCGCAGGAGGATGTGGAGCCGGTGAATGCCACTGGCGCTGAAGTAGGGGCGCAGCGGCAATTCGACCTGACCAGGGAGGGCTTCCGGCTGTTCCTGAGCACCGAGCCGCCAGCTTATCAGAACCTGTTGGAAACCGCCGGGCGGGAGAATGTATCGGTCCTTTATCAAAGCGACGAACTAATCCTGGTCCTTTCGCTGCCTTCCAACCTGTGCGCCGGGGAGGAATTCCAGGTGCAGGTGCTGGTGGTGAAAAATGAAAAGACCCCGCCGGTACAATTTTCGCTGGAAGGGGAAAACACCTTCGTGGAAAGCGATAATGGCCGGGTGTGCCTGTCCTGGCGGGAGAGCCGGGAGGAAAAACGCTGTGTTTACACAGTGGATTTCCCGCTGCGGGCCAAAGCGTTTAGTGATGTGGATGGCCGCTTGTTCCCGGAAGGGTGCGAGCTCAATGTGGAATTGGGCAGCCATCATTATAAAAACTATTTGCAGGTGGGGGCTACGGCCCATCTGTGCCGCGACCAAGAGGAATGCCGCCTGCGCCGGCTGCGGATGGATGACCTGTCAAAGCATCTGCGCGGACGCGACCTGCCCCTCTATCTGGCAAAACTGGAACTGATCCATTCTGCCGGCGGCGTTTTTGTGGGCGGGGTGACCAGCCTGCCGTTCCAGCAGTCGGTAAAAGGGGAAGGCAAAGCCAAAGGGGACGGCGCCGGCGACCTGACGGTCACCACCTCGGTGCGCAGTTTGGAATATTGGCAAAAACCGGATGTAAAAGCAGTTTATCAGCCCTCTTCCGGCGCATTGCACCTGGATTTCGGTATCCCGTCCCCGGAACAGTACGATTATGCGGTCGTCCATGGCACGGTGGATATGACCATGCCGGGGGGGATCCGGGTAAACAGCCGGCTATTTTCCCAGGAAATTGCCCATGGATTGGGCGCCGGGGCGGTGGATGTCCGGTTGAGCGTGGAGTTTACAGACAAAGAACGGGAGGAAACAGCCCTGCTGTGCGGAAACAGCGAGGTGTTCAAGCATAAATCAATGAAAGTGGCCCCGCCTTGGGTGGAGGCAGCCGCCCTGGTCTACCCGGAACGGGGGACGATGCGGATCGGCTTATGGCTGCACGACACAGTGGAAGGCAATCTGCTGCGGGTCCATTACTTTGCGCAGAAACCGGAGCGGGATACCAGCCGCATCCTGTCACAGCGGCGGATCAGCCTGACGGTGACGCCGGAATTTTCCAGGCTGGGCTGCCGGGAAAAGCTGCAGTTTGAGGCGGAGGTCGTTGGTTCGGAAGATAAAAGCGTCATATGGGGCGTCAAAGAAGAAAATGGCGGCGTGATCGACCGCAACGGGCTCTATCAGGCGCCGGAACTGCCCGGCACCTATGAGATCACCGCAGTTTCCGGGGCGGATGAATCGGTAACTGCCAGCGCCTTCGTGATTGTGGAATAAGGCGGCTAAAAACAGCCGGGACGGACCCGGCAGGGAGGAGGGAGCGAAATGGAGTCCATGCTGGTGCGGGAACGATATAAGGTGGTCCGCGTGATCGACAGCCAGGAGGATTACGCCTTTGTGGAAGCGGTGGATATCCTGGACCGGGAGATGGGCGGTTGCGTGCTCAACCTGTATGAAGGGCCTTTGCTCCGCCGGTACCTGTCTTGTTTTGACCGGATGGAAGGCTGCAGCGCATATCAGGGGATGTTCCTGAATGGGGAAAGCCTGGTGGCGGTGTTCCAGGATTGCGGCGGGAAACCGATCGACCAGGTGTTCTATCAGGGGGACAGCCACAGCTGGCAGGATCGGCTGTATTATGCCGGGCAGTTTTTCCAGGAGGTGCTCAATCTGTCCGACCTGCCTGCGGATGTGGCTTGTGCGCTGCTGCTGTCCGATAATGTGCGGGTGGATCAGGTAAACCGGCAGATCTGTTTGCGGTTCCATATGGTCCCGATGGAAGGGATGAATCCCCGGGAGGTGGCTTATCTGGCATGCGACCAGGTACGTAAGATCATGCGTCCCAGGATGTCTTCCCCAAAAGAGGAACTGGATTTCCTGGATGAACTCGACCAGGGGCTTTGCGCCAATGCAGTGCAGTTCTATGCCTTGTGGCGGAACTGGGGGGAAAAGATCCAGGAAGCATATGAAGCGTTGGGGAAAAAGAATTTTGTCCGCCGCTGGTGCGGGCTGCTGGTGGGACGGATCAAAAGACGGTTCACACGCAAAAAGAGGAGGTGAGCAGGTATGGGACAGCTGAAAAGATTTGGCGTATTCCTGCTGATTTTGGTTTTACTGGGAAGCGGGACGGCCCTTATTTTCCAGGACACATGGCAGGAATGTATCTCGATCCTTCGGACCGGGCATGGGGAACCCGCATACCTGCTGGCTGCTTCGGATACGGAAGGACAGATCTATGTACTGGGCCGCGACGAGAAAGAGTATGTATTGATCCTGGGGGATCAAATGGGCAACCGGACCGAAAAGTGGCGCCTGACAGCGGAAGGGCTGCCGCAGGAAAGCATACCTGCGGCAATTTATCCTGCGGCAGGGGGAGCGGTCTATCTCGGGCTATATAATACCGAGGAAGAAACCTGCCTGCAGCTTTACCGGCTGACCGAGCAGGGGAAAGAAGCGGAACTGCTGTTGAGCGAGCCCTGCACAGGGGAGAACCTGCAGGCGCAGATGGCATCGGTCAGCCTGTCCAGCTTTTCCCAGGTGGACAGTGTGGTCACGTTTGCCCTGATGCAGGGGGATAACGCGGCCTTTTACCGGCGCACCAGCGCGGACAGCGGGCTGGAGAAGGCCGGGACTTTGAGCCAGCCGGGGCTGCGGGCTGCTTTGGCCCTGTCCGACGGGACACAGGTGCTGGCCGGTACAGATGAAATCTCCCGGTCGGACGGGAAAAGTATCCCCCTTACTGACGGGGAAGTGATCATTGGATTGAATCAGGCTGGCACTGGCCTCTGCTTTGTAGATGGCGCCGGCCTTAACGTATTTTATGCGGACTTTGCAGATTGGCAGCCGTATCCGCTTTTGACGCTGGAAAAAGATGCTTACAGCCTGGACCGCTGCACCGACCTGTGGATCACCCGGAATGGGGAAATCCTGCTGCTCATGGATGGGGATACCCTGCTTTTGGACCGCGGGAGCGCCGTATCGGATTTGAGCGGGATGCTTTATCCTTCGGCGCTGCAATGCGGGCTGGTTTTGGCAGGAATCGCGCTGGCTGTGCTGGTTTTGTCCGTGGGAGTGTGGTATGCGGTATGCGAACAGCACCGGTTCCGGCTTCCGCTGCTGGTGCGCTCGGGGGTCCTGGTAGCGGCGGTGGCTGCACTGGGGACCGGCGGGCTGATCTGGGGATCGGTGCGCGCTTCCAGCAGCCAGATGGCTGAACGGGAAGCCGGGTCGCTGCTGGGCGCCCTTTCCGCTCAGGCATTGCAGCAATTTGACCTTTCCGACAGCCAGCTGCCCGGGGATCTGGGCGACAGCCTGTGCGATCTGGCGGGCGGCGCCTATCAGGACAGCGCGGTTTCGGTTTATCTGTCCGGCGGGGATGGGAAATGGACCCTGGCAGGGAGCAATACCGGGCTTCCGGCAGGGACCCGCGGGGAACTCAGCCCGAGTTTCGATGTGGCCGCAGCACAGCAGGCGCTGGCGGACGGGAGCCTATTTTGGACCTATTCCCAGGGGGATGGCGTGCGTTATGTCTTTTACCGTGCCCAGGAGGATGGGATATTGGCGATAGATGTGGACAGCAGCCAGCTGATAAAAACCAGTTGGGAAGCCAGCCGGTGGATGGCGGAGGGGCTGACGGCGCTGGCCGTCCTGCTGGTTGCTTTGGCGCTGGCGATCCTGTGCTGGATCAGCATCGGCGTGCGCCGCGCCCTGACGGGGATGGAACAGCTGGCGGCAGGCCAACGGCAGGTGCGTGTGCGGATCGGCGGCGGCGACGAACTGGAAAGTTTGGCCGATGATGTGAATGCTTTGTCGTCTGCATTGCAGGATGTGGAATTGCAGCAGCAGGAACTGGCCCAATCTTACCGGCGTTTTGTACCCGAACGGGTCCTTTCACTGTTGGGCAAGACCAGTATCCTGGAAGTGGATAAACAGACCTTCGTTTCCCGCAACCTGGCGGCAATGATGCTTTGGTTCCGTTTCCCGCCGCAGGTGTATGAAAAGAGCGGCCGGGAATTGTTTGATAACCTCAACGAAATTATTGAACGCACCGCCTCAATCGTCACCCAAAAAGGCGGCGCAGTCTTCAACTTCGCCTACGACGGTTATGACGCCGTATTTGAAGGGGGCAGCGCGGCGGCGGTGAGCACAGCTGTGGCGGTGCAGCAGGAGATCATGGAGATCAACCGGGAGCGCGGCCTGGACGGACGCCCGCCGGTCGTGGTGCGTATCGCCCTGGATGAAGGAAATGTGATGCTGGGGGTGGTGGGGGATGAAAACCAGATCGAACCAACCTCCATCTCTTCGAGCTTTTCGGTGGCGAAACATCTGGTGGAATTGTGCGGACGGCTGGAAGCCAATATCCTGTGCACCGAGTCGGTCATCCGCAATGCCCAAAGCTATGGCAGCCGCTATATGGGCAAATGCCTGGAAGGTGGGGAGGCCATCCGGATCTATGAGATCTTTGACGGGGATGCCTATGAGATCCGCAAGGTAAAGGAAGATACAGGCGCACGTTTTTCGGAAGGGGTTTATGCCCTGTATGGCCGGGATTTCTCGGAAGCCAAGCGTATTTTCCTAAGCTTGGTCCATCACAACACCGGGGATGGCGGGGCAAGGTATTATCTTTATCTGGCAGACCGGCTGGAAAAACGGCCGGAAGATGAGATCAGCCTGGATTCCGGGCAGTAAAGGGGGGATCGGACGATGGCGACACAATTGGATATCATCCAGAAGCAGGCGGAAGCGGCGGCCCGCAATACGGCTGCGAGGGCGCAGGGCAGCCTGCGCCGGAATGCCAGCCTGGTCAACCAGGCCAGCCGGTTGGCCGGCAGGGCGATGGTCAAAGGGGAGGATTCCCTGCGCAGGCAGGCCGGGAAGCGGCCGCAGCGGGATCCATCCGAAAAGGCCGTGCCTCCCAAAAGCAGGGAAACCTGCCCGGCTTCGGATGGATATGTGCGCCGATCCCCGGTGCAGCCGCTTTATATTGCAGAAGATTACCGCAAAAAACAAATTAAGCGGCTCATTGGCGTTGCAGCGGTGATCCTGATCGTTTGTGCAGGCATATATTTGCTGGGACGGCTGGGTATCCTGACCCGTTGAGTTTGCAAGACCATACATAGGGGGATTTCTTTTGCTGAGTTATCTGTTGCGACAATTAACAAATTCTTTTGGGATCTTTTTCCGCACCATCCGGGCGTTCTTTACCCGGAAACTGGTGGGGGCGTGGTCCTATCTGCGTCGCATCACCAACTTCTCCCGCCAGGCGACCAAGGTGGCAACCACCTCTTTCCAGGGGGCGGCCACCGCGATGAAAAAGCCAAGCAAGCGGGAGGATTATATCGAAACACAGCGGCTGTTTATCTCTAAATCGTTTTTGATACTGTTGGCGGTCAAGCTGGTGCTGATCGGGCTGCTGTTCTATTTCTTCATCTGGCCGTTCCTGCTCAGCCATTTCTTTGTGGCAAAGTTTTACCAGGGGGATCAGCGGCTGTCCGATTGGTCAGGGAAGGTGATCGTTTATTATGACGAGGAAAAACAGTCGGCCATGTACAAGGGCACCCTGGAGGATGGAAAACTGCAGGGGAATGGCGAGGAATACAGCGAGGAAGGGTTGTTGGTTTACGAAGGGAATTTTTCCAACGGGCAGCGCAGCGGTGAAGGCAGGCTCTGTGATGATGGGGTGCTGGTTTATGAGGGACAATTTTCTAGCGGAGAGCCAAATGGTGTTGGCATTGCATATGCAGATGGTGTAAAATGTTATCAGGGCGCTTTCGTGGACGGGGTATATGACGGGGAAGGCGTCACCTATTATCCCAGTGGGGCAAGGGCTTATGTGGGCTCGTTTGCCGCCGGGCTGTATGAAGGGGAAGGCACCGAGTATAGCGAAGACGGCCAGGCGATTTATAAAGGCTCTTTCGCCCAGGGAGTATATGAAGGGAGCGGTACGGTTTATCTGGATGACGGCAGCCAGATCCGCGCGGAATTTACCGGCGGGGTTTCCAATGGGGCGATCCAGTGGTACCGCAAAGGCAAGCTTTGGTATGACGGCAGTGCGGATAACCTGTCCCCGGATGGGTTTGGCACCCTCTATGCTGAAAGCGGAAAAGTGGCTTACGCAGGTGAGTTCGACCAGGGTACACTGGATGGGGCCTGGCTGCTGGGACTGACTGCCGGGGAACTGCGGGAAGCTTTCGGGCAGGTCCCGCTCACCGAATCGGACAGCAGCGGTGGTTTTTTGATAGAAAATCAAGAGATCGGGCTGTCAGCCCTGTGCAGTTACCAACAGGAGGACGCGGGGTCCGAAGTTTACCGGCTGTGGCTTGCACCGGCGCAGGACAGCGCTTGGGCGGCGCTGCTGCCATGGGAAGATACCAGCCAGGCGGCCAGCTGGGCGGTGGATGGCCGGGAAGCCACCCCGCAGGCCAGTGTGACCGAGGGGACGATCCTGCAGCCGGGCGGAAGCGTCAGCGAGGATTGGTATCAGCGGCAATACATTTATGCGGATTATGTGTGTACCCTGCTCAGCCATCGGGAAGATGAGCCGCCGGTCCAGATCTGCTGGAGCCGTGAGATGCCGGAGATCGGCCAGCTCCCGCAGGATCCGCAGGAAACCCAGGCACAGGAACAGCTGGATGGGCTGATTTCGGCTTTGGATGGGATGGACGGCAGTATAGCGGCCGGGGATGAAGCAGAGGATGCCGCGGTTGGGGCAGTGGTGAGCAAGCCGGATCAGACCGATGTGAGCCGGCTGTTGAGCCGGATGCGCAATGAGCAGGATGGGGAAGCGCTGATGGATGCGCTGATCGATTATTATGTCTACGGCGGGATGGCGGATTCGCTGGAAGCCGGCAAGCCCCTTTTGGAGCAGGAATTGGAGAAAGCACAGTCCCGCATGCAGCGGGAGGATGGGCTGCAGGAGGATGTGGACCAGGCGCAGGCCGCCCTGGACAGCCTGGACGGGCGGATCGCCCAATACCGGACGGCCCAGGAAAAAGCAGGGCTTACCGTTGAAGAGCTTTGCAAGGTTTCGGCGGAGGATTATGATTTGAGCGCCGTGCTTTTGCTGTTCGACCCGGAAACACTGGATACCACGGTGTTATATGATGCAGCTTTGACCCATGCGAAAGCAAACCTTTCAGAAGATAAACGGCTGGAAAAAGATACGGTGGAACGGGAGATCAAGTCCGCAATACTGGAATTGGGGCTGTCCTATCAGTCGGTATGTTTTGCCCGGACATCGGTGCAGACAGCCATCGGACAGATGGAAAAAGCGGCGGAATCCTATGCCAAAGGGATGGCGGATCAGCAAACGTTGTATGCCGCCCAATATACCAGGGATGAAGCCGCCGCCGCCCTGTACCAGGCTGCCGGTACCTTTACCCACCAGGCCAACAAGCTGAATACCCTTTGCGGGGGTTGGCTGGCCCAGGAATATGACTGGATGGCGGAGGCTTTCGCAGGCTTGTTTTAAAGGAAGACCAAACGGGCGGGCCGGTAAGGCCCTGTCCGGCAGATAAAAAACAGACTGCCGCCCCATAGACGGGGATGCCGGCAGGGGGCACACAGAAAGGAGGAGAAGAAATGGCAGATTATACGGCCCTGGTAGAAGCGGGCAGCGCCTTAGTGGAACTGCTGCGGGATAACCTGACCCCGGAACCCATCAGCAACCGGGAACTGATCGCCCTTTGTTCCCCCCATGAGAGCGAAAATAACCAGATGACCCTCTATATGTACCAGGTGGAAGAGGATACGCAGGGGGTCGCGAGCGGATATTACCCGGTGGGGCGGGATGTGGAACGCCTGCGCCCAAGCCGGTACAACCTGCGGTTTTTGGTGACGGCGCATTCGAAAGCGCCGGTCCAGCTGCGGGAAGCTGACCAGTACCGGATCGTGGGTGCGGCGTTACAGGTGCTAAAGGATCATCCGGTCATCGACCAGCAATATCTGAGCGGGTCTTTGGCGGAACAGAACGCCCGCATCCATGTGGTGCTGGAAAAAACTACCCAGGATCAGCTGTTAAAAATCTGGAATAACACATCCACCAGTTACAAATTGTCATTTGTTGTGCTTTTGACCGGGGTGGAGATCGATTCCAAACAGGAACGCCGCTTTACCAAGGTCACCGATGTGGCGATCCATACCGAGCAGAAACCGGGAGGTGTTGGCCGATGATTTCCATCCATGCCAGCGCGGTCTGCCATGTGCGGGACGGTTATACCAGCCGGCCGCTGCAGGCGCAGGCCCTCTTGTGCGCCCTCGACGGGGCCCCGGTCCGGCCGTTGGCAAAGCCGGACGGATACCTGGTGCTGCTTGACCTGTCCGACGGACCCCATCGCCTTTCGCTGCGCTGCCACGGCTACCAGGAGGAATGGGTGGATTTTATTGCGGGCGCCGGTACGGAAGAACTGGAGATCACCATGAAACCGGGGGCAGGATACCCTTTCCGTGGGGAAGTCACCCGGCTGGAACTTGCTGTGACAGAAAAGGGCACGGCCGCTGCCGGCAGGCAGCTGTGGCTGGCAGCCCCGGGCAGATGGGAACTGAAGATTGCCCAGACGCAGGCGCCGGCAGGCGCGCAGCAATTCCGGCTGTACTGCAAGGGACCGGCAGAAAGTGTGCCGCCGGGGCCATATCTGATCCTTGACGGCGCCGACAGCGAGATCGTTTTCCTGCGGGACTTGGAGGGGGAAGAGGGAAGGCTGGCATCCCCCCTTCTTTGCAGCCATGCCCGCGGCAAGCCGCTGCTGCCTGCCCAATGCTACCATACAGGGCTGGACGGAGGTTTAACCGCCGTTTTCCAGTCGGCCTGCACCCTGCAGGTTTATGCGCCGGGAAGCGGGCTGTTGGCCAGCCTTCCGCTTGGGAGCGGGGAAAACCGGCAGACGATCCGTCTGTAACGGGATGCGGCAAATTGGGATGGTTACAAGGAGAAAGCGATATGGGAAAACCAGTAGTCCAAACAACGATGTGTACTTGCTCATTTGGAGCGGCGCCAGCACCGCTGACGGTCACCAGCCAAATGACGGTAAGCATGGGCGGCCTGCCTGTAGCTACCATCCTGGATGGGGCCCCGGCGACCAACCTGTCCACCTTCGGCATGTGTTCCAGCCTGTCAAATCCGGCGGTGGCAGCGGCAACGGCAGCAGCTCTTGGGGTGCTGACCCCGGCGCCCTGTATGCCGGTCACGGTGAGCTGGATGCCGGGATGCCCGACCGTATCTGTCTGTAAACGCCCGATGCTGAACACCCAAAGCAAACTGGTTTGCGCTTATGGGGGTCAGATACAGGTCAGCGCTGCAATAGAAACACGGGTCAAGATCCCTTAAAAAACCAGGGGACGGCCGGAAGGGAGGGGATGCGGTGGAAGAGTATGATCTGCGGGATATCTCTTATGAACGGATGGACCAGGGATATGAAACTCAGTGGGCGCTGATGGATGACCTGTTCGCCTGGCTGGACCTGCAACTTTATTTCTTCTATAAACATCATCAATGGCTGGGGCCAAAAAATGATATGCGCAATATGATGGGATTGGTGGTCAGCCGCGAGGAATTCGAGCATAACCTGGCAAAAGCAGCCCAATTGGGCCTGTCAGCCCAACTGACCAATGGGGAAGCCGGACAGCTGGAAGCTTCCCGCAGGGCTATCCTGGCACGGCTGAAGCGCACCGAAGGGGATTTCCCGCTGCTGTTGCTTTTCAAGCGGTGCGGCTTGGACGAATTTGAAGCTGCTTGTGTCGCTTTGACATATGCCGGGGTGCTTGACCAGAAATATGAAAAGCTTTTTGCCTACCTGCAGGATGATATCACCCGGAAGGTCCCATCCACTGCCCTGGCCGTACAGCTTTTCCTGCCGCCGGGCAGTACGATGGAGGAATACCTTTCCCGTTTTGCGCGGCGGGATCGGTTTACCGGGCTGTTTGATCCGGACCGGTTGGCGGCAGGGCAATTGGTCTTCTGCCCGGTCGTGCTGGAGTTTTTGAGCACCGGCAGCATCGCGCCGCTGCCCGGGCTGCGCCTGTTCGACGGGGCGGTGGAGCGCCCTCCGGGACCGCTGGTCATCGGCCAGGAGGCGGCCCGCCGGCTGGATTTGCTGTTCGGCGAACCGGGGGAGCAAGCGATTTGCCTGACCGGCGGGCCGGGGTCAGGCAAACGCTTCCAGGTGGAACATCTCATGGCCCGGACCGGCCAACGGTGCGTATTCCTTTCGCTCGACTGCGAGCAGCCTGCACAACGGGCCAGGGAAGGGGTGCTGGCGGCCCGGCTGACGGGGGCTTGCCTGTGCTGTACCCATATGGAGGGACGGGATGCGGAAGGCAAATGGATCCCGCCGGAGGAAAAACTGCTGCAGGGGATATTGGATCTGGAACCTGCCCATGAAAAGATTTTTTTCCTTTCACAGCTGCCGATCCGGGCGCGTTTGGGGCGGCTGACGGTCGAATTGGAAATCCCGGATACCACCGAAGACGAACGGATGGATCTTTTCCGGGCGTTTTTGGGGGAAATCCCGCTGGGGGATGGCCTGACCGTGGAGGAATTGGCCAGCAAATTCCGGTTTTCCCCCCGGCAGGTGGAACAGGCATGCCGGCAGGCGGCCGGCCTGGCCCGCTTGGACGGCCAGGCGCAGATCCCCAGCCGGGAGATGCACCAGTGCTGTTACCGCCAGGTGGTACATAAGCTTGGGGATTTGGCCACCCCGGTGCGGCCTGCATTCGGCTGGGATGACGTGGTGATGCCGCAGGATCAAAAACGCCTGCTGCAGCATGCATGCAGCCATATCAAGTTCCGGCACAGGGTTTACAGTGAATGGGGGTTTGACCGGAAGGTGACATATGGCCGGGGGTTATCCATCCTTTTTGCCGGCGCTCCGGGAACGGGGAAAACCATGTGTGCCCAGCTGATCGCCAACGAACTGAATATGGAGATGTATAAAATCAACATATCCCAGATCGTCAGCAAATATATCGGTGAAACGGAAAAAAATTTGCAGGCGGTTTTTGCAGAGGCACGGCGATCCAATTGTATCCTTTTTTTCGATGAGTGCGACGCTATTTTCGGCAAACGCAGCGAGGTCAAGGACGCCCATGACCGCAATGCCAATGTGGAGGTCGCTTACCTGCTCCAGCAGATCGAGGAACACGACGGGGTATGTATCATGGCCACAAACCTGATCGGCAATATTGATGCAGCCTTTATGCGCCGCATCACCTATGTGATCCATTTTCCATTCCCCGACGCCGCGATGCGCGAGGAGATCTACCGCCGGACCATCCCACGGCAGGCCCCGCTGTCAGAGGATATCGACTGGGCATTCCTGGCCGAAAAATTTGAACTTTCCGGCGGGCATATCAAAAATATCGTCCTTTCCGCCGCTTTTTTGGCCGCGTTGGAGGGCCAGCCGATCGAAATGTCCCATCTGCTGCGCGCAGCGGTCGGGGAACTGCGGTAAAATGAGATCGTAGTGGTCCAGGAGGAGCTGCGGGAATATGCAGACTTGCTGGATTAAAGAACATATATATCCGGTTTTAGATTTATCAATCAGGAGGAAACAAAGATGACCATTACAAAAAAGACAGAGGGAGCCGTTCTGACCATCGCATTGGAGGGGCGACTGGACACTTCTACCGCACCGGAACTGGAGGCGGAACTTAATGCCAGCCTGAACGGCGTTACCGATCTGACCCTGGATCTGGAGGAACTGCTGTATTTATCTTCCGCCGGCCTGCGGGTGATCCTGGCAGCCCAAAAGCGGATGAATAAGCAAGGCAAGATGACGGTGACCCATGTTTGCGACGAGATCATGGAGGTCTTTGAAATCACCGGATTTGTAGATATTTTGAATATCAAGTAATTGAGAAGCGAGGAAATTATGGAAATCAAACGATCCGAACGGGAAAATATATTCGTCCGGAAATCTTTTTACAGCTTTTTCCTTCCCAGCCTGCTTTCCTGCCTGGGCATTGCCATTGGCGGCCTGGCAGATTGTGTGTTCGTGGGAAATACGGTCGGTGCGGTGGGAATAACGGCTATCAGTATCGGGCAGCCGGTTTACATGCTGTTCAATACTATCAGCTATTCCCTGTCGATCGGCGGATCGATCCACTATGCCAACGCCCTGAGCGAGGGCCGGGAAGCTGACGGAAACCGGATTTTTGCCAATGTCCTGCGCACCGACTTGTTTTTGAACCTGTCGCTGTGTATTTTAGGGCTGCTATTTTTACCGCAGGTACTCGCCTTCCTGGGCGCAGGCACCCCGGGGACAGAGGTATGGGACAATTGTGAAGCGTTGGTCCGTGCCCAGCTGCTGTTGGTGCCGGTCATGTTCTGCCAGGGCCCGTTTTACTATTTTGTCAACTGCGACAACAACCCGAAACTGGCTGCGGTCGCGCTGGTCACCAGCAATACGTTGGACATTATTTTCAATTATGTCTTTGTGGTACTCATGGACATGGGGGTCGCAGGATCGGTGTACTCCACCGGCCTGGGCGCCGCGGCAATGATCCTGATCAGCCTGACCCACTTTTTCCGCAAGAAGGGGTGCCTGCGTTTTTCCTGGCCGAAATACCAGTTTTCCATGGTGCGGCAGTCTTTCCAGACGGGTTTTGCAACTTCGGTGCAGTACCTCTACCAGGTTTTCACCATCCTGGTAAGTAACCGGCTGCGCATGTCGATCAGCGGGGAACTGGGGGTCGCCGTGTTGGGCATCGTGTTCAATGTGGCTTTGGTGGCCGCTTCGGTATACGACGCCATCAGCATGGCTTTGCAGCCGATGGTGAGCACCTTCCATGGGGAATGCAACAAATCCAATATCCGCTGTACTTTACGCC
Organism: uncultured Anaerotruncus sp.; assembly: GCA_944387965.1. Classification (GTDB taxonomy): domain Bacteria; phylum Bacillota; class Clostridia; order Oscillospirales; family Ruminococcaceae; genus Anaerotruncus. Next base: position 43,967 of record CALXGW010000128.1, read on the forward strand.
AGGCGTTTAAGGTATCGTTGGCAGTCAGCGTCCTGCTGCTCATCCTGCTGGTCAGCATCCCGCAGTGGGTCTGCTTTGCATTCGGCCTGCGTACGGCAGAGGAAATGGCATTGGGCGTGATAGCCATCCGGATATACGCCCTGTGTACCATCCCATCGGGGATCAATATGGTGCTGACCTATTATTATCAGGCATTGGGGAAGGAATTTACCAGCTATCTGCTGTTTACCCTGCGTTCCTTTGTATTTTTCCTGACCTTCAGCATCCTGTTCAGCCGGGGCGGGACAGATTGGTTCTGGTGGACCTATCCGGCAATGGAACTGGCTTCGCTGGCGGTGTTGTGCCTGTATAACCAGAAGAAGGGCTCCTGGACCTATCTGGATGAGGACGAAAGCAAGGTGTTCAGCGCTTTCCTGGACAGCCGGGACGCCGACCTTGGCGCAGTCGAACAGGAGGTATCCACCTATCTGGAAGGGATCGACGCCAATCCAACTCAGACATATTTCGCGACCATTGCGGTGGAAGAGGTGTGCGGGATTATCCTGGCGCGGGCTTTCTCGGTAAATGAAGGATATATCCAGTTCACCATCGTCCCCCATGAGGACGGCACAGTGACCATCCATCTGCGGGATAATGCCCGGGAATTCAACCCATTTGAAATGAATACCGATGAGATCAGCCTGGAGGAAGGGACCGGGTTGGATGCGATCGGGGTAAAAATGATCAAGAGCAAGGCAAAGGAATTCTTCTACCGGCGGTATGCGGGGTTCAACACACTGGTGGTCCGGGTCTGATCAAGCGTGAACGAGAGGAAGTGGGACAGTATGAGAGGCAAGCTGCGTATCACTATGGGTAAAAAGATCGGGGCCATGATCGTGGCGATGGCTGTGATCCTGTGCGCGATTGCGCTGTTTGTCAGCTACCGGACGTACAAGGGACGGACCACCGAATTTTATACCCAGTTGGCGCATAACGCGGCCGCCACACTGGCCAGCCAGCTGACGCCGGAAGAACTGGACCACTACTATGAAACCCTGGAAATGGATGAGCGCTATTATGAGATCCAGGCGTTTATCAAGGATATGGTGGCGAATAATAATGTGGAGTACCTTTATGTCGTACGCCCGCATGATATCGGCGTCACCTTCCTGTTCGATTCGGACATGGAAACCGGGGAAAATGGGGACTACACTTCCGGCGGGTACTGCGCGCTGGGCACTTATGTGGATCTGGCCGGTGAATTTGCAGAAAACCTTGACCGGCTGCTGGACGGCGAAGAGGTGGACCCGATCGTGCAGAAAGACCCCAGCTATGGGTGGCTGATGACCGCTATGGCCCCGGTGTGCTATGAAAACGGTGCGATGGCCGGCTATGTGATGGCCGATGTCAGTATGAACGACGTGGTGCAGGAGCAGCAGCATTTCCTCCTGTACACCGGCAGCCTGCTGGCAGCGCTCACCCTGGGATTTACGCTGGTCTATCTGGTAATCATCCGCCGCAGTTTTATCCAGCCGGTCGAACAGCTCACCCAGGCCGCCCTCAAATACGAGGGAGGCGAGGGGAACAAGGTGTTCCGGCAGGTGGAGATCCGCAACAACCAGGAACTGAAATCATTGGCGGATGCGTTCCGTATGATGCTGGTGGAGATCAATCTGAACAGTATGGAGCAGCAGGAACTTGCTGTGCGGGAACAACGGCTGGAAGGCGAACTGCAGCTGGCGCGGGCGCTGAATGTTTCATTGCTGCCCAAAGCGCTGCCGGTACATAAGGGCGGATATCCCTTTGATGTGCAGGGGTATCTGGAACAAGGGCAGGAATTGGCCTGTTGTTTCTATGATTATTTCCTGATGGACGGGGAACGGCTGTGCGTACTGATCGGGGAGGTGCCGGGGCATGGCACTCCAGAGGTCATTTATACGGTAATGGCGCAGGCGACCATCAAGAGCCAGATCCGTTCCGGACAGCCATTGGCGGCGGCGATGACAGCAGCCAACCAACAGCTTTATGAGGTGGGCAGCGGGCTGTCGATCCAGGTGCTGGCAGGGGTGTTGGAATGGGCGACCGGGAGTTTTTCCTATATCAACGCTGGTCTGCGGTCCCCTTTGCTCATGCGCAGCCAGGAATATTACGAATGGGGACGGGATGTTTCCTATGCGCCGCTGGGCCAGAGCGAGCATGTGCTTTACCGGGTGGAAAAACTGGAGCTGCGGCAGGGCGACAGGCTGTTGTTCCATACCATGGGACTGGATGAAATACAGGACCGGGATGGGGTCCCGTTTGCACAGGAACAGCTGCGGATCACGCTCAATGAAAAAAATAACCGTTTGGGCGACCTGGATATGCAGCTGCGCAGCCTGAATGCTGCGGCTGGCGCCTATGCCGGGCGGACGGCATCCATTGGGGGATATGCCCTGATGGCGCTGGAATACCGCCGGCGGGACAAAGCCCAGGCGCATTGTGCCCTCACCCCGGATGCAGCCGGAAGCACGGCATTGACGGGATTCCTGCGGGGACAGCTGGAAGCCAATGGCATCCAGGGCCGGCAGATGGCCCAGATGATGGTGTTGGGGGATGAATTGTTCATGCTGTGCCGCCGGCGTGCCCCACAGGATGGGCGGATCATGGCAGAATGTGCGATGCCGCCGGGAGAGGATCTGGCGATCCTGCGGTTCCGAGGGGATTTCGGTGGGTTAAGCCCGCTGGAACAACTGGAAGAAACGACGGCAGAACATGCGGTGGCCTTTATCAAAATGCATTGTGACAGGGTATTGTTTGAACATACAGAGTCGGTGGACAGCATAACGGTGGTCAAACGCCTGGTATTGGATACGCAGAAGGAAAGAGGGCAATTTGTATGAAACAGAGAGTGCGGTTTTCCCTGGGGAAAAAACTGACGATCCTGATCGTACTGCTCAGTATCATGTTGAGCTTGGTAGCGATCGCAGTGAGCTACTGGATCTTCAGTGCAACAATGACCGATTATTATGAACGTCTGGGTACCAACCTGGTGCGTACCCTCGCCAGCCAGCTGGATGCAAAAGAACTGGACTACTATTATGAAACCGGGACGATGGACGAGGAGTATTACCAAACCCAGAGTTTTATCCGGGATATGGTGGACAGCAACGACGTGGAATATCTTTATGTGGTGCGTCCGCATGGGGTCGGCGTGACCTTCCTGTTCGATTCGGATATGGAGATGGGTACCGACGGCAGTTATGACGAAGGGGGATACTGCGCACTGGGTACCTATGTGGACCTGGTAGGGGATTTCGCAGCCAACCTGGATAACCTGTTGGCCGGCAGCCCGGTGAACCCGATCATCCAGCAGGATGAAAGCTATGGGTGGCTGATGACTGCTATGACGCCGGTGCTCCATGAAGATGGGACGATGGCAGGTTACGTCATGGCGGATATCAGCATGAATGAGGTGATGAATACCCGGCGGACCTTCCTGATCGTGCTGGGTGCGCTGCTGACGGCCCTTACCATTGGCTTTATCGCCTTGTGCCTGGCTGTCGTGCGCCGTCAGGTGGTACGGCCGATCGACCTGCTTACCCAGGCGACCGGGGCATTCATCCAGAACAATGAGGCGGAACTGGCGGAAGGCACGGCAACTGTGAATGTGCCTGCGATCCGCACCGGGGACGAGGTGGAACTGCTGGCCAACTCGTTCCGGCAAATGGAGGAGGATATGATCTCCTATATCCGCAGTTTTATGGAGATCACCGCAGAGAAGGAGCGCATTGGGGCGGAACTGAATGTTGCCACCCAGATCCAGGCGGATATGCTGCCCCGGATCTTCCCTGCCTTCCCGGACCGTGCGGAATTCGATATTTATGCCACTATGGACCCGGCCAAAGAAGTGGGCGGCGACTTCTATGATTTCTTCCTGGTGGATGACGACCATCTGGCGGTGGTCATCGCCGACGTATCGGGCAAAGGGGTACCGGCAGCCCTGTTCATGGTCATCGCCAAGACGCTGATCAAAAACCATGCCCAGAATAAGGACACCCCGGGAGAGGTATTTACCCAGACCAATGAACAGCTATGCGAAGGCAATGACGCCGGGCTGTTTGTGACCGCATGGATGGGGATATTGGAGATCAGCACCGGCAAATTCATTTATGTGAACGCCGGCCATAACCCGCCCCTGCTCAAACATGCCGATGGGTGTTTTGAATGGCTCAAATCGCGTCCTGGATTTGTGCTGGCAGGGATGGAAGGCAGCCGTTACCGGGAAAATGTGTTGGAGTTGACGCCTGGGGATACCCTTTACCTTTACACCGACGGCGTAACCGAAGCAACCAATGCTTCCCAGGAGTTGTTTGGGGAGGACCGGCTGCTGGCAGCCTTGAATGAAGAACCAGGCCTGCCGGTCAATCAGCTGCTTCCCAAGATCAAAGGGCAGATCGACAGTTTTGTAGGCGAAGCTGAACAATTTGACGACATCACCATGTTAGGATTGTCTTACCGCAGTAAGGGGGTTTAAGGAGATGACAGAACGGATTTTCCCTGCGTCCCAGGATCAGCTGGAACAGGTACAGGCATTTATAGGCGAACAACTGGAAGGGTACCCCTGTTCCAGCAAGGTAAAATTCCAGCTAGATGTGGCGGTGGAGGAGATATTTGTGAATATTGCCCACTATGCCTACCGTCCGGAGCAGGAGGGGAAAGCCACCATCCGGTGCTGTGTGGGGGGGTCGCCGCTCCAGGTGACCATCCAGTTCCTGGATAACGGAAAACCCTTTAACCCACTGGCAAAGGAGGATGCCGATACCACACTCTCCGCTGAAGCACGGCAGATCGGCGGGCTGGGTATCCTGATGGTCAAAAAGAGCATGGATGCGGTGGATTATGCCTATGAGGATGGGAAAAATATCCTGACGATCAAAAAGAGCATCTGAACCAGTATGGGAGAATTGGAGCAAAACAAGATGATCAACTTTCGGGAACCGGAAATTGCAGATAAGCAGTGGGTGGAGGCTTGTTTCCATGCCTCAGGAAACCAGGGCTGTGAATACAGCTTTGCGACCCTGTTTTTATGGAGCAGGTCGTATCACCAACAGGTCGCCCGTATGGACGGGTATGTGCTGGAACGAATGAGCGGCGCCAGGGGCCCAGGCTACCTGTTTCCGGCAGGCAGCGGCCCGTTGGAACCGGTGCTTTCCGCTTTGGAGGCAGATGCGGAAGAACGGGGGGAAACTTGCCAATTTTTCTGCGTTACACCGGAACAAAAATTGCTGCTGGAAGCATCCCGGCCGGGGGAATACCGGCTGGAACCCGACCGGGACGGATGGGATTATATCTATCAGGTGGAACGTCTGGCGGAACTGAAGGGCAAAAAGCTCCAGGCCAAACGCAACCATATCAACCGTTTTTTAGAGCGGTACCCGGATTGGCAGGTGGAAGAGATCACAACAAAAAACCTGGGGGAATGCGTTGTGATGGACCTGGAATGGAACCGCCTTTACCGCACCGAAAACGGGGATGCAGAAAAGGAAGCGCGGACCCGTTTGGATGAGCGCCATGCCATGTTTAAAGCATTTTCCACCTATGAACAGCTGGACCTGTATGGGCTGCTGCTCCGTGCGGAGGGGCGGGTATTGGCGTTTACGATGGGCAGCCTGATCAATGAGGAAACGATCGATGTACATTTTGAGAAGGCATATGGGGAAATCCAGGGGGCTTACCCCATGATAAACCGGGAATTTGCCCGTTGGGTACGGGAGAACCATCCGCATGTCCTTTGGCTCAACCGGGAGGACGATATGGGGCTGGAAGGGCTGCGCAGGTCGAAAAACTCTTATCATCCGGACCGGATGGTCGAAAAATATCTGGCCGTCCGGGAAAAGGGCAGCCCAGCCCGATCAGGCAGGGATGAGGGATGACACGGATCAGAAAGAGGGGGAAGATGCAATGGGCCAGTTGAACTTATGCACGGTCGGGCCGCAGGATACTGCTTTTTTGCAGTATATCCCAGCCTGTTTCCATCCTCTGCTGGACCAGGAGGGCACCGTCTGCGTAGGGGCGGTATACAACGGCGCATCCTGCGGGGTGGCCCTGGCGGAACGTTATACATGGGGCAAGTATTACCTGCGTTACATCTTCGTGGATCCAAAAGCCCGGTTATGCGGGTTGGGAACCTACCTGCTCAGAGGGCTGCTGGGACGCCTGCAGGGGAAAGGGGCAAAATGGGTCAAGGCGGTCTATGATCCCAGCATGCTGGAAGGAGAGCGGCAGATATTGGGAATCCTGGAACGGGCAGGGCTTTCACAGCCCGAACCGATCTCCACGAATTTCTCCACCCGATTGGGGGATATCCCGGAATTGGATATCCCACTGCCACCGTCGATGGCGGTTTACAGCGCTGCGGACGCCCCGCCCGAGGTGCAGGAAGCATACATAGACCTGCTGGAAGGAAAAGATTTGCCCGCTTATGCTGATGTGCGGGGGATGGAGGGAGTATCCGCAGAACTTTGCAGCTTTTGCGCGGTAGAAGGGAAACTTTCCGGGATATTCCTGATCGGCCGGAAAGCAGATGGGATTTGCCTGGAAGGGCTGTATGTCCTGCCCGCATTTCGCGGAGGACGTACAGCGGTAGCGTTGATTTCCCGGAGTATCCGTGCAGGTAAAGCAATATTGCCGCCGGAAACCGAAGTATGGACGTCCGCCATCAGCCGGGAATCCTTTTCCTTATGTGACAAGTTGCTGCGGCTGGGCAGCCGGGCTAAAAAAGAAACGGAATTCAGTTGCATCTATCAATTTTGAAAAAGGGGGAACGACATATGCAGACCTATACAACAAAGCGCAGAACCGCGGATCGGGCGGCACAGCCCCAGACAGGGCCGGAGATTTCTAAAAGCGATATGCTCCATATGTCCAATGCCGGCGCGCCCCAGCCAATGTCACCGGCCTTGCGGGAAAAGTTCGAACCGGGTTTTTCCGCAGATTTTTCCAATATCCGCATCAGCCGGGGACATATCCCGGACGAGATGGGCGTCCAGGCGGTGGCCCAGGGCACCGATATCCTGTTGGACAGCCGTGCCGGGATGGATGTGCTGGGGCATGAGCTGGCCCATGTGGTACAGCAGGCACAGGGCCGGGTAGACGGCGGTTTCCCAGTGGTGGACAACGCAGCTTTGGAGCATGAAGCCGATATCATGGGAAGCCGGGTTTCATCCGGGCTTTCGGCGCATATCGGCAGCGAAAACGGGTTTGGCGGCGAAATGACGTCCATTGCCCCAATGTCGGGCGCCAATGCTCCGGCCCAGTGTAAAAGTTTGAAAGAAAAGGAAGAAGAAAAAGCTCAGGCAGCCCATACAGCTGCAGCAGGAAACAGCGGTGGGTTTGTATCAAGCAGGGTAAACTCTGTACCGCATGCTCTTGGCTCGGATGCACAGCTGAAAGTACAGCAGAATGCGGGCGGAGTCCCGCTGCCTGCCGCCGCCATGCAGGCATCAAAGGATGCAGGCGGGAATCAGAGTGAGATCTTCCAGGCCAGCCAGCTGCGTACAAATAAGACAGCTTCTGCAGATGCAGTAAAAACGCGGAAAGGGAGCGCTTTCGCCGGCCTGGGTGAAGACCTGAGGGACTGGGGCCTGGGCCTGCAGAAACAGGGGCTCCAGTGGGGAAAGGTTCAGGAGGACGCCGTATCTGGCCGATCCATATTTGGCGGGCAAAACTTTAGAATCAGCCCTGAGATTTCTTCTATGTCGATGAGTGTTATGGATATTTACGATCAATATCTTCAGCGCCCTGAAATTCAGCAGTTCATGAAGGATCGCTACAGCCTGCTCACCGGCACCGATGTTTTTGATGAGGACGCAGGAAACGGCACCGAATTGGACTATATGATGACCGATGTGATGAACCGGGATTTTGGATCGGATGCCTTCGGTATGCTGAAGGAAGGTATCACTAACAGCAGCGCGGATCCGGCTAAGGATACAACCTATTTGGGCGCCAGTGCGTTAAACAGTTTCCTGACCCGTTTGCCAAACGTCGTACGCGATCTGGACAGCGGAAATACGGATATGTCGGTCGTACCGGCCCATATGCTGCCGGCCATTGACCGGTATAAACAGATGCGCGCAAAGATTGGACAGATGGTCGCCCCCAACAGTTATGACCCGGCCACCGGCGCCCGCGCCCAGGCCCCAGCGCCTGCGCCGGCCCCAGCTCCAGCGCCTGCGCCGGCCCCGGCTCAGAGGGTCATTTCTCCACAGGGCGGCAGACGGTATGTGACGCAGGCTGATCTGCCGCAGAGCGGTCCTGGTTGGTCCCACACCAGTTCCCAGTCTGTAGCCCCGCCTCAGCAGCGGGTCATTTCCCCACAAGGCGGCAAACGGTATGTGACGCAGGCTGACCTGCCGCAGAGCGGCCCCGGCTGGTCCCATACAAGTTCTCAGACCGTAGCCCCAGCGCCGGCCCCGGCAGCAGGACAAAAGAAAAGGAACTTTTTCTCCCGTCTTTTCCATAGATCCTGAGCCAGGGCAGGAATGTTTACATGCAGGGGTTCTCTTTTTAAAAATCTGTGAAAAGATGGATACTGCAAACAAAAAGCGCCTCATATGGGGCGGCACACATAAAACAGTATAAGATTGCTTATGAGAAACGGCGTAGCTTCGGCTATGCCGTTTCTCATAAGCTGAACCCTTTATAGGGAAGGCATTTTGATTTGCTTTAACTGCCGGTAACTCAACCATGTGTTCTACCGGAGTATATGGCTTGACATTTTTTGCTTAATATGTAACAATAGTTATGTAACATATGTTTTATATCAGGCTTGAAAAGAGGATTATGCTATGCCGCCGAAACCAAAAATCACAAAAGAAATGATTTTAACTACTGTTTTGGATATTACGCGAAAAACAGGCTTTGAAGCAGTCAACGCGAGAAGCATTGCGGGAAAACTGCAATGCTCAACGCGCCCAATATTCACCTGTTATGAGAACATGGAAGAACTGAAGGCCGAGTTTTTGGACTTTGCCTTTGAATATTACAACCAATATGTCGAGAAATATAAAAAATCTGAACAGGTTGTATCTTACCTGCTGTTTCCCCTTTCCTATATCGAGTTTGCAAAAGAGGAAACAAATCTGTTTCGGCTGCTGTTCATCAGCGACATGGATTTGGATATGTTGGAAGCAAACGACTTTTACCGGGAACTCGGCAACGAAGCAAAGGCCAAAGCCTTTTCACAGATGATAGGTGTAGATCCCAAACAGGGCAAAGAAATATTTTTGGATTTATTTCTTTATTCACATGGTATTGCAGTTTTGACGGCAACCGGAAAGCTGTCATTCGATAACCGCAATTTGGAAAATATGCTGAAAAACTTTCTGTCGGCATATGTGAAACAGGAAAGAGAAAAGGCAGGGATATCCTATGGAATCCAATCATTATCTCATTGATTTTTATCAGGCTTATGACGAAGACAGCCGCCTGCAGTCAAAGCACGGCTCGGTTGAGTTTCTGACGACCATGCGCTATGTGGAGCAGTACTTAAAGCCCGGAAATCGTATTCTTGAAATTGGCGCGGGAACAGGGCGATATTCTCATGCTTTGGCGCGCCGGGGATATGTAGTTGACGCGGTAGAACTCGTAGAACATAACATTGAGGTTTTCCAGAAAAACACACTTCCAAATGAGCAAATTACCATTTCGCAGGGCAACGCTTTGGATTTGTCTGCCTTTTCGGATAACCAATATGATGTAACGCTTCTGCTCGGTCCTCTCTATCATCTGTATACGCAGGAGGATAAGCGTCAGGCGATCCGGGAAGCAATCCGCGTTACCAAACAGGGCGGCGTCATCTTTGCCGCCTATGTGATTTCGGACGGCTGCTTGCTTGATGAGGGGTTTCACCGGAAGAATATCAATGTTGCAGAATATGTGCGAACAGGGCTTCTCGACGCGAAAACCTTTGCCGCAAAATCTGAGCCAAAGGATCTGTTTGAACTGGTACGGAAAGAAGATGTTGATGAAATTA
>CALXGW010000129.1 GCA_944387965.1 uncultured Anaerotruncus sp.
ATGGAAATGCCTCCTTTATAGTTCATATGCTGTCGTTTCCTGTTTGGAAACGGTGATCTCCAAATTCCCGTTGCGGCAGCGCAGCTGGTCGATCAATTCTTTTTCGATCCCTGCATTGCGCAGCGTCAGATTATAGGTCAGCCGGAACAGGCTTCCCATATTGGTGGTTTTGACCTGCATCAGTTCAAAACGGGAGGTATATTTCGCCAGAATCCCGTCAAAAACCCCGGTATAATCCAGGTCTTCCGGGATGGTGATATGCAGCGTCTTATATAGCCCGGCCTGTCGCCCGCCGAAGTCCAGCCGGCTGTACAGCATGCTTGCCGCGCTCAAAATGATTGAAAACAAAAACGCATATCCCAGATATCCCATACCGGCGATCAGCCCTGCACCCATTGCCAGGAAAAGGATGCCGATCTCTTTGGCTGTCCCGGGCACCGAACGGAACCGCACCAGGCTGAACGCCCCGGCTACCGCAACGCCGGTCCCCACATTTCCGTTGACCATCATAATAACCACGCAGACGACTGCCGGCAGCAGCGCCAATGTTGCGACAAAGCTTTTGGAATAGCGGGAACGGTACATATACATCCCCGCAAACAGCAGCCCAATCACCAGCGAACAGCCCACGCAGAGCAAAAAATCCGGGACACTGATGATATTGGTCATATCGGTATCAAAAATCCCTCTGAATAATGAATCAAGCACGCAGGGCACCTCCCCAAATCTCATGATGGATGGTTTTCTGATAGGCAGCGCCATATTTGGAAAAGGAAGTTTTATAGATCCCGTTTTCCGAAAAACACCGCGCCAGCCACAGCGGGATGCTGCCGGATGTTTTGACCTCCATCAGCGAAAGCCCTTTGTCAAGCAGCTGGGTACCGTAAATCCCGTCCGCAAACGAGAACCCTTCCCGGCGGGAAAGGATGTTTTCATCAAAAGTGACCCGCAGGTCCCCCTGCGCCAGCGTATAGAAGGCTTCCCGCTCATAGGAAAGGAATACCGCCGGCGTCAGTCCCTGATAATAGGAACAAAAATAGTTGATCTCCTGCGCGATCTGGGAAGGGTTCGGCAGCGGTTTGCCGCTGCAAAGGCAATCCATCGCCGCCCGCTGCGGGCAGGTGATCCGGCGCTTATAAACCACCGATTCGTATTTCTTCTTGAGTTCCACAAACACCGGTTTTTCATCCGACGCCTGCGCATAACTGCGCAGCCGCAGCTTTTCTTTATATGCCGGGCGTTCGAGCGAACGGCGGATCAAGCGGAAATTTGGGGTATCAAAATAAATATTGCGGATGGTAGTGCGCCCATATTCATCCAGGCGCATATATGGTTCCATCGCCCGGAGTACAGCCGCTTTCTGCTGCGCGTCCAGGAGATATTTGAGTTCATAACGCTTGAAAATCATTTGATAGCTCACAGAATATCAGCTCCTTTGCCTGTATTGTAAAATCCAAACCCTAATTGAACTTAAAATCAGATGTAAACAATTTATGTCGGCGGCACGGTTTCCCCTTCGGTATATTTCCTGCCGGATGACTTTGCCGCCCGGGTGTGCTACAATGTCTTCAAAGGGCTCCTGCACACAGGGCGGCCGGACTTGCTTTTTACATTTTTTAAGCTTTGGTTAATGTCGGCCTGTTATAAAAAAGGCATAGCACAATGGATGGAGGGATAAGATGAGGCTGCTGCTTGCAGAGGATGAAAGGTCCTTGTCCAGGGCGGTATGCACGATCCTGGAAAAAAATAATTATTCGGTCGACGCCGTATACGACGGCGCAGACGCGCTCGCTTATCTGCGTGCCGGCAATTACGACGGGGTGATTTTGGATGTGATGATGCCGAAAATGGATGGTATCTCGGTGCTCAAAGCCGCGCGCGAGCAGGGCATTACCACCCCTATTTTAATATTGACTGCAAAATCCGAGGTGGATGACAAGGTCCTCGGGCTGGACAGCGGGGCAAACGATTATCTCACCAAACCATTTGCCACCAAAGAACTGCTGGCCCGTATCCGGGCAATGACCCGCAGCCAGACCATCCATCAGGATTCCCAGCTGCGGGTGGGCAACATTTGCCTGGACAGCGCCACCTTTGAACTTTCTTCCCCCAGCGGCAATTTCCGGCTGGCAAACAAGGAATATCAGATGATGGAACTTTTGATGCGCAATCCAAAGCATCTGATCTCCGCCGAACATTTTATGGAGCGCATCTGGGGCTGCGACAGCGAAACGGATGTCAAAGTGGTGTGGGTGTATATCTCCTATCTGCGCAAAAAGCTGGAGGCCCTGCATGCAAATATCCAGATCAAAGCCACCCGCAATATCGGGTATGCATTGGAGGAGGTCAAATGATCCGTAAATTGCGCAGGAAGCTGATCGCTGCAGCTATGCTTTCCCTGTTTTTGGTGCTGCTCATCATTATGGGGACGGTCAATCTGCTCAACTATGAAAAAATTGTTTCCCGCGCAGACCAGACACTTTCGATCTTAAAGGAAAACGACGGCAACTTCCCGCAAAAGCCTGTTTTTGAACCGCGGCGGCATGACCGCGACGCCCTCCCCCCCGAACTGCCGTATGAATCCCGCTTCTTTTCGGTACTGCTGGATGATGCGGGGCAAAGTATTTCGGCGGATATTGGGAAAATTGCCGCGGTGGATACCGATGAAGCGGTACAATTTGCCCAGCAAGTATGGGGCAGTGGCAAAAAAAGCGGTTTCATGGGGGACTACCGCTATGCCCGGCAAGAACTGGACGGCAGTACCCGCATCATTTTCCTGGACTGTACCCGCGACCTTTCCACCTTCCGCGCCTTCCTGCTGGCCAGCCTGGGCATCTCTGCGCTGGGACTTTTGGCGGTTTTGGGGCTGATTTTCCTTTTTTCCAACCGGATCATCCGACCGGTCCTGGAAAGTTATGAAAAACAAAAGCAGTTCATCACCGACGCCGGGCATGAGATCAAGACCCCCCTGACCATTATCGATGCCGACGCCGAAGTGTTGGGGATGGAAGTGGGGGAAAATGAATGGCTTGCGGATATCCAGGCGCAGACCAAACGGCTGGCTGACCTGACCAACCATCTGATCCTGCTTTCCCGTATGGAGGAAGCGCAAAACCAGATGCAGATGCTGGAATTCCCGTTTTCCGACCTGGTACAGGAAGCTGCCCAATCTTTCCAGGCGCTTGCCAAAACACAGGAAAAATCCTTTACTGCTTCCATCCAGCCGATGATCTCCCTTCGCGGGGACGAACGGGCACTGCGCCAACTGGTATCCACCCTTTTGGATAATGCGGTGAAATATTCCGGGGAAAACGGGCGGGTGCGCCTGACGCTGGAAAAGCAGGGGAAATCGGTGCTGCTTTCCGTTGAAAACACAATTGCCTCCCCCCTGCCCGAAAACCTGGACCGGCTGTTTGACCGTTTTTACCGGGCGGACAAATCCCGCAATTCCCAAATCGCCGGATATGGGCTGGGGCTTTCAATTGCCAAAGCGATCACCGACGCCCATAAGGGGAAGATCTGCGCCGTCAGCCCGGACGGGGAAACCCTTTCCATCCGGGTAACTCTGCCTGCGCAATAAAACGGAGGGGCATCATGCTGTATTTTACCGCTGACCTGCATTTTTCCCACGAAAAAATTTTATCCTTATGCCATCGGCCGTTTTGCAAGATTGACGAGATGGACCAGCAGCTGGTGGAAAACTGGAACCGTACGGTCTGCCCGCAGGATGACGTTTACATCCTCGGGGATTTTACCTTGAAGGGCCCGGACACCGCAAGCGCGTTCCTTGCCCGGCTCAATGGGCAAAAGCACCTGGTCTGCGGCAACCATGACCATTTTGTCAACCATACCCGTTTTGACCCTTCCGGGTTCGTTTCAATCGGGGAATATGTAACATTGCAGTATGCCGGGATGGAATGGGTGCTTTTCCATTACCCCATCCTCGAATGGGACGGCTTTTATCAGGGCAGCATCCATCTGCACGGCCATCAGCATAACCGGATGGGTTATAACCTGCAAAACCGCGCGCAGGGGCTCCGGCGGTATGATGTCGGGGTGGACGCCAACCATTTTTGCCCGGTCAGCGCAAACGGGATCCTCGCATTTTTCGGCCTGGACATCCAGCCTGCGACCTGACAGCGACCTGACAGCCCCTACCGCCAAAAAATTTACATCTTATGATTGTATTCTTTCTTCAGCTTGTATATACTAATAAGGAATATTTGTTTTGAAATTGTGAAAATCCGGAATTTTTTTTGCGATATATTGGGGGGAAACTGCATGACCGAACAGCTTTTTGACTTTTTTTCAGCCGCCGGACGTGAAACGGCCCTTTTTTTGATCTCCATGGTCCCGTTAATCGAACTGCGCGGGTCCATCCCTTTCGGCGCAGTCATGGGAATGCCGTGGTATACGGTATTTTTTATCTCCATCGTTGGCAATATGTTGCCGGTACCGTTTATCCTGTGGCTTGGCAGGCCGATCTTCCGCTGGCTTAAAACCACCCGCCTGCTTTCCGGCCTGACTGCCAAATATGAACGGCGTCTGCTTTCCCAGGCGGACAAGGTCACCCGTTACGAAGCGATCGGCCTTTGCCTGTTTGTAGGGGTGCCGCTGCCGGGGACCGGCGCCTGGTCGGGCGCAGCGATCGCCGCTTTATTGGGGATGCGGTTTTGGCCCGCCCTGCTCTCGATTTTTTTAGGGGTCCTCATTGCCGGTGTCATCATGACCCTGGGCGCTTATGGGGTCGTAGGCATTTTCTCCCTCTTTTGACAACAGGACGCACAGGAAAGGGAGCTTCTCAAATTGGATAAATACGGACGTCTTCTCTCAAATACGTTTATTTTTGCCATCGGTACTTTCAGTTCCAAGGTGCTGGTGTTCCTTTTGATGCCCTTTTATACCCGGGTGCTTTCCACAGCTGAACTGGGTGTGGGCGATCTGATCGTCAAAACCGCCAACCTCATCATCCCGATCGCCTCGGTGGGCATGTCGAATGCGATCATCCGCTTTGGGCTAGACCGCGCGGTGGACAAGCGGGATGTTTTCACCGGCGGCATCACCGCCATTGCCTGCGGGTATGCCGTTTTTTTGGCCGCTTTCCCAGTGCTGTCGGTCTTTGGCGTCCTGGAAGACGGCGGCTGGCTGATTTACCCTTATGTGCTCACCTCCTGCCTGCGTTCGCTCTGTTCCCAGTTCGTGCGTTCCCGGCAGCTGGTCAAGCTGTATGCCTTCGACGGCGTGATGAGCACTGTCAATGTCATCCTGTTCAATATCATCTTCCTGATCGTCTTCGATATGGGCTTCACCGGGTATGTGCTGGCAACCGTCTGCTCCGACCTGGTTTCCGCCCTGTTCTTATTTACCATTGCCAGCCTGCACCGGTATATCCGATTTTCCTGTTGCGACTGGTCGGTCCTGGGCGCAATGGTGCGGTATGCGGTGCCGCTCATCCCAACCACTGTTTTCTGGTGGATCACAAACGCTTCCGACGCTTATTTCATCAAATATTATATCGGTGCGGAAGCAAACGGCCTGCTTACTATCGCATATAAAATCCCTACCATCATCACCCTGCTTTCCGGCATCTTTACCGATGCCTGGCAGATGTCCGCCTTTACCGAAGACGGGCCGGGACGTACCCGCTTTTTCAGCAATGTCTTCAACGCTTATCAATCGCTGATTTTTGCTGCGGCGTCCGGCCTGATCCTGTTATGCAAACCCCTCAATTACCTGCTCGCCTATGGGGAATTCTATCAGTCCTGGGAATATATCCCCTTCCTGCTGCTTGGGACCTGCTTTTCCTGTTATGTCACCTTCCTGGGCAGCATCTATATGCTGGAGCGCAAAAGCATTGCCACTTTGGTCACAACGGCGGCCGGCGCCGGCATCAATATCCTGCTCAATATGCTGCTGATCCCCCGCTTCGGGGTCAACGGCGGCACCTTTGCGACCTTCGCCAGTTACCTGCTGGTCTTTTTCATCCGCATCATTGATACGCATAAGATCGTGCCGATCCGCTGGAAACCATGGAAACTCTTCCTCAACCTGGCCGTCCTGCTGGTGCAAAGCTGGGTGCTGATTACGGTGGAAAAAGGCTGGGTGGTCTGGGAAGCTGGCTTATGCCTGCTGCTGGTTCTCATCAATCTGCGCCAGCTGCTGCTGAACGCGCAGAAAATCCTGCTGCGCCGGGTCCGGCACGCCTGAAACGGCCCTTTCAGCCATTGAAGCAGAAAGCTTCGAAGGATAAACGGCTGCTGTACCTTTCAAGATGACCGCTGCATAACGCCTACCTGCGGCAGGCGTTATGCAGCATTTTCGGTTGCCCCGCACGGGCTGAGAAATGGCACATTATATTTCTGCACAGCAAAAAAGGCATGGGATAAAATCCCATGCCTTTTGTATTGCCATGATCCCGGAGCGGCTTTTATTATGCCCCGGCACGCTTACGCGCAGCCTTGTGTTCCTGCCAGGTCAGCCACAGCGGGCCAGCCAGGCAAACGGAAGAATACGCGCCTGCCAGCATACCGATCGCCATCGGCAGCGAGAAAATCAGGATGGATTCGACATTGTAGATCACCGCGATCACACACACCGTACCGATCGCCAGGACGGTGGACACCGTGGTGTTGACCGTACGGCGCAGCGACTGGCTGATCGAGGTATTGACAATGCCGGACAAGCCGGATTTCCCCTGCATCAGCCGCTTATTTTCACGGATCCGGTCGTAAATAACGATGGTCGCATTGATCGAGTAACCCAGGATGGTCAGCGCGACTGCAATAAAGCTGTCGCCGATCGGGAAGCGGAAGATCACAAACGCCGCAAACACATACATCACATCGTGGATCAGCGCCACGCAGGCAAAAACGCCTGCCGACCAGCCGCCCATCTTGCGGAACCGGAATGCGATATACAGGATCATCAATACAGCAGCCGTCGCAACCGCTACCATGGATTTCACAAAGAAATCCCGCCCGATCGCCGGGTCAACGTTGTTTGCAGACACCACTTCCACATTGTTGTCCGGGAACTGTTCCTGCAAAGCGAGAGTGATCTCCTGCTGGGTTTCCGGGGAAATACCGCCCTTTGTGGAAAGGGTGGCCACATAATTGGTTTTCCTGGTCGCAACATCCTGTTGCTGCTGCAAGGAAATGGAACTGCCAAGGGACTGTTCGATCGTATCCTCAAAAACAGCCTTGTCCACATCCCCGTCAAACGAATAGGTGACCAGCGAGCCGCCCCGGAAATTGATATCCAGTTCGACCCCAAATATCAGCGAAACCGCCAATGTGATCACAAAAACAATGCAGGGGATGGTAAACCAAATCTTTTTGCGTCCTACAATATTTGCCATTATTTCGCACCCCCATACAGCCACGGTTTTTTAAACGCCCTGAATTTGGAGATGGATTTGAGCATCAGCCGCGAAGCCAATACGCCCATCAGCAGGTTGAAGATTACGCTGACGATCAGGGTGTAACCGAAGGAATAGATCGCGCCGGTAGCCGAAGGCCCAAACCAATTGAATACCGGGCTGAACAGGTTGGACAGGAAACTCGAAGGCGGCCCAAACGCGCCCATCAGCACCGCTGCAACCAGAATGGTCGTGATATTCCCGTCAAAAATCGCCGAGAAGGTGCGCTGGAAACCGGAATCAATCGCACCATCAATGGTTTTGCCGATCGTCAATTCCTCTTTGATGCGCTCGGAGGTGATGATGTTGGCGTCCACGCCCATACCGATCCCCAGGATGATACCTGCAATACCAGGCAGCGTCAAAGTGAAGGATGGCGCATTCCCAAAGAACCCGGATACGCACGCAATCGCGCCGGCGACCTGCCCGAGCAGGGCAAAACAGGCGATCACACCCGGCAGCCGGTAGAGCACGATCATATAGATCGAAACCAGGATAAATGCAATGATGCCAGCCATAATCATGGCGTCCAGAGCGCCCATGCCGAGCGTCGGCGAAATCGAAGAGAAGTTCTCCGTTTCCAGCTTGAACGGCAGCGCGCCGCTGTTGATCTGCCCGGCCAGCGTATTCGCTTCATCAATGGTGAAGCCGCCCGAACGGGTGATGGTGGCCTTGCCGTCCGGGATCTGCGCTTCGACATACGGCGCCGAGATCATATTGTCATCCATCCAGATGGAGATCTGCTGCCCCTGCAGGCGGCTGGTCGCATCGGCAAATTTCTTTGCGCCTTCGCTGGTCAGGTTGAGCGCGACCTCATATTGGCTGTTCTCGGTGTTGACCACAGCCGCAGCCGATTCCACATCTGCACCCTGCAGCACGATCTCGCCGTCCAGGTTCTCCCGGAAGGTCAGCAGGGCGGTTTCACCCAACTCCTGCACAGCGTTTTCCGGGTTAAAGTCCGTTTCATCCTCTTTCCAGGGGAAACGGACGATGATCCGATCCTTGTTGTAGTCGGTATAGACCTCAGAATCGGTGATATTCTGAGAAACCAGACGTACCTTGATGACCTCTTCCGCCGCTGTCAACTCTTCATCGGTTGCATCGTAGCCGTCCGACGGGCTGAATGTGACATCCACACCGCCGCGGATATCGATCCCCCAACGGATATCGCCCGCGCCTTTGATAAAGGTGGTGGTGTTGTCGCCATAGCTGTACGATAAACCGAAGAACGACAGCGTTGAAAGCACGATGATGATTGCCAGTACGACAAAAAATACCGGCCTACCAACTTTTTTCATCTGCTTGTCCTCCTTGAAGCCGCATGCCATCCCTCCAAAACAGGAGATATCTTCTCACACGGCGCTGCTTTGCCGCAACGCGGCACTCTTTTTATTATAGGTGAATCTGCGTAAAAAGTCAATCTGCATTTGATCAAACTGACAATTGCGCCCGCTCCCCGAGCAGCTGGCGGTTCTGTTCCAGGATGGGGTTCACCACGTCGCGGATAAATTCCTCCACCTGCTCGCTGCTGCGGCCGGTAAACATTTCCGGCTGCAAAGCCGCCTCGATCTCATGGCGTTCCAGCTGGAACGCAGGGTCTGCCAGCACACGCTCGATCAGGTCGTTTTCCCCGCCTTCCTCCTTGACCACCTTCGCCGCCGCGACTGCATGGACCCGCAGCCGCTCATGCAGTTCCTGCCGGTCCCCGCCTTTCTTGACGGCGCTCATCATGATGTTTTCGCTGGCCATGAACGGCAGTTCCCGCATCACCCGCTGGCGGATCACCTTCGGATACACAACAATCCCGTCACAAACATTCAGCATGATCTTCAAAATGGCGTCCACCGCCAAAAATGCCTCCGCAACTGCGATCCGCTTGTTGGCGCTGTCGTCCAGCGTGCGCTCGAACCACTGGGTAGCCGCAGTGAATTCCGGGTTGAGCGAGTTGCAGATCACATAGCGAGAGAGGGCGGTGATCCGTTCGCAGCGCATCGGGTTGCGCTTATAGGGCATCGCGGAAGAACCGATCTGCTGCTTTTCAAACGGCTCCTCCATCTCCTTGAAGTTGGCCAGCAGGCGCATATCATTCGAGAATTTGCTCGCGCTCTGCGCGATGCCGGCCAGCGTGTTGACCACAAAGCTGTCCACCTTGCGCGAATAGGTCTGCCCGGACACCGGCACGACTGCGTCAAAACCCATCGCGTCGGCAATATCCTTCTCCACCGCCTTGATCTTTTCGGAATCCCCGTCAAACAGCTCCACAAAGCTTGCCTGCGTACCGGTCGTCCCCTTGCTGCCCAGGAGTTTGAGCCCTGCGATCCGCCGCTCCACTTCCTCCAGGTCCATCACCAGCTCATTGATCCAAAGGGTCGCGCGTTTGCCGACCGTCGTCAGCTGGGCCGGCTGCAAATGGGTGTAGGCCAATGCAGGCATATCCTTATATTCCATGGCGAAGGAAGAAAGCAGCGAGATGACATTGATCAGCTTCCTGCGCACCACCTGCAAAGCTTCCCGCATCACGATCACGTCGGTATTATCCCCCACATAGCAGCTGGTCGCGCCCAGATGGATGATCCCTTTCGCATGCGGGCACTGCACCCCATAAGCATACACATGGCTCATCACATCGTGCCGGCATTCCTTTTCCCGTGCGATCGCAACATCATAATTGATATCGTCCGCATATTTTTCCAGTTCTGCAATCTGCTCATCGGTGATTGCGAGTCCCTGCTTCTGTTCCGCCCTGGCAAGCGCAATCCAAAGCTTGCGCCAGGTTTTGAACTTGTGGTCCGCGGAAAAAAGGTACTGCATCTCCTCGCTTGCATATCTTGTGCAAAATGGGCTTTCATATTTGTCGTGTGACATCCCGCAACGTCCTTTCTTTTGCTGTTTTCTGCCGCCCTGCAAAAAACTTGCACGGTTTTTCCACTCTCTGCCGCCCGGCCAGAGCTCATACAACTGGTTTAGTATACCACAAAGAGCGGGGGATTGGAATCGCCGCCCGCTCTTTGTTCATAAAAAATTTAAATTGCTCCGGACTTATTTTTCCAAAATCAGTTTTTCCACAGCTGCCAGTTCGACGCACAGGCAGAGCAACTCCACCGCTTTTTCCAGTTCCGGGATGCTCGGATAGGTCGGCGCCACACGGATGTTGCGGTCCCGCGGGTCTTTCCCATACGGGAAGGTCGCACCCGCCGAGGTCAAAACCACCCCGGCGTCCTTGCACAGCTGCACCACCCGTTTGGCGCAGCCGTCCATCACATCCAGCGAGATGAAATACCCGCCGTTCGGGTCGAGCCATTCGGCGATCCCCTTGCCTGCCAGTTCCTTCTGGAATGCGTCCAGCACCACCTTGAATTTCGGGCGCAGGATTTCCGCCTGTTTATCCATATGCGCCATGATGCCGGCCATATTTTTGAAATACCGCGCATGCCGCAGCATATTGATCTTGTCAAACCCGATCGTCTGGATCGAAAGCAGCTTTTTCATCCGCTCCATCACATGGGTCGAGCAGGCAAATACCGCCACCCCGGCGCCCGCATAGGAAATTTTCGAGGTGGACGCAAATATCATCACACGGTCTGGGTCGCCCGCCGCTTTGCATTCATCCAATATATTGAGCAGGTGATCTCGCCGGTCGGGATAAAGGTCATGCACTGCATACGCATTATCCCACATAATCATGAAATCATCTGCTGCCGTTTTCATTCTGGCCAGCCGCCGCACCGTTTCATCCGAATAAGTGATCCCCTGCGGGTTGGAGTATTTCGGTACGCACCAAATCCCTTTCACCGCCGGATCGGAAGCGACAAGCGCTTCCACCTGGTCCATATCCGGGCCTTCCGGCGTCATATCCACCGGGATCATCTCAAAGCCATACCGCTCAGTGATGGCAAAATGCCGGTCATAGCCCGGGACAGGGCATAAAAACTTGATCGTACCCAGTTCCCGCCATGGTTTTGCGCCCGGGCGCACCCCGTGCAGCACCATCTTGCCGATCGCATCGTACATCACCGCCAGGCTGGAGTTGCCGCAGATGAACAATTCATCGAAGCTGACCCCAAGCATATCGCAGAAAATCGCCTTGCATTCCGGGATGCCGGTGAAATCGCCGTAATTGCGGCAGTCGCAGCCGTCGTCCGAAAGCAGGGAGGTATTGGAATTCACCGCGTCCAGCAGCCCTTTGACCAGGTCGAACTGGTCGGCCGACGGCTTCCCGCGCGACATATCCAGCTTCAGGTTCTGCGCCTTGAAATCATCATAGCGCGCTTTCAGCCCGTTACACAGGCTTTGCAGTTCTTCCTTGGAAAGTCCAACATAGCTCGGCATTTCAAAAAACCTCCGCAATCATCAATCTCTGTCTGATTCTTACCGTTCTATCTTTACAATATACGGGCAAAAGCCCATTGGCGCTCTATTGTATAGTATATGCCTGAGATGAAAAATTTGCAAGATGAAATTTTTCATCCTGCAAATTTCAGTAAACCATACGAAAACATCCATGGAAAGCCAGAAAACTCCGTCATTTCTGCCCATTCAGGCAGGATGCGTCAGCCTGTACTGCACCAAACGTCATGGCTGCCTGCAAAATGCGGGCTATTTGCCGCGCAAAAAACAGCCCCGCACCGGCTTTTCCTGCCGGCACAGGGCTGATCCTGCCTATATGGTTGCTCCTTATATGGGGCGCTTTTATCCCTTGTTCCCCAATCCTGCAACCGCCTTTTCAAAACGCGGCAGCAACCCGATCTTGTCTTCCCCCAGATGCACCTGGAACTGATAGATATCATGTCCCGGGAAATGGTTCGCTTCAATGATGATCGGGCCTTTTTCGGTAATTGCAACATCCCATCCGATATACCCCAGCTCCGGGATGGTCATCGCCGCTTTTTTCACCAGTTCCACCGCTTCGGGATAGAACGGGATCTGCGCGCCGATCAGTTCGGTCCCGGTCATCGGATGCTGGTAATAGGCTTTCCCGTCCTTATCCGCGCCGGGGGTGGAAATCTTCCCGGTCTGCATATCCACAATGACCGCCATCCCGCCGCTGTTGAGGTTATCCACCTTTTTGCCGTTCCCGATGCGCATGCTGGAAAATACCAGATGCACCTGGTCGTGGTTGCGGATGGTCACCAGCCGCAGCGTATTGACCGACAGCGGGTAGATCCGGCTGACATCCGGATGCTGCACGATATATTCCTCCACCAGATATTGCTGCCCTTTTTTGAGCATCTCATAAACCCCGACGATCTGGCTGTTTTCCGACACCTCCAAAAATTCCACCCCGCGCCCGCAGGTGCCTTCCAACGGCTTGGCCACCAGTTTTGGATGCTCCCGGCAGAATGCTTCAAACTGTTCGGGCGTCGTTTCGCGCAGATCGACCCAGGCGCGCCCATGGAACCCATCGAACCGCTTTAGGAAATCCACCTTGTTTTCCAGCAGATGCCAATATTCCGGCGGGTTCAGCAGCCGCACGAACCGGTTGTTGACCCCCCGTGTGATATAGGTCGCGCGCTGGGCTGCGGTCAGGCCGTACATTTCAAATACCAGGTAATCCATATATCCCGCCTGATACCGGAACCCGCAGGAAACCATGTCCACCAGCACAGCCAAGGTATTTTTGCCTGTCCGTTTATGTACGATCCGCGCAGTATCCAGCATTTTTTTATAATCCATCCCCGCAATGCGGCGGAAAATATATCCTAAATTCGGCATAATCCATCCACCTGTTTTTCTTAATAATCCATTTATATGGCTTCCAGTGTAACATATTCTTTCTTTTTTTTCAATAAAACCAGCCCGTCTTGCAATGATTTCCTTCTCTGCATGCACTATTTAATTACCAAACACTTTTCAGAGAGGTATGACAGGATGAAAAAGATATTGCTGCTGTTATTGGCCCTTGCGCTTTTGGCTGGATGCGCCTCTGCCCCACAACCCTCCGCCCCTTCTTCCCAGCCGGAATCCTCCGTTTCGGAATCTGCTGAAGAAGATGCCGGCAGTGTGGAAGAATCCGCCCCGGAAGAAGAAGCCGACGCTGAGGAGGAAATTGCTGTGAAAGAATCCCTGCCCGAAACCAGCCAGGGGGATGCCGCCCCGGCGAACATGGCGGATTTTTCTGCGCCGCTGATCGTTATGGATGCCTCCCGCTATGAAGGGGTGGTGGATGATTTCGCCGTATCCGACCAGGGATATACTGTGCTCATGATGAAGCCTTCCCATGACAGCCAGGAAGCCCTGTTCCCCATTGCCATCACCGAAAACACCCAGTTCAGTTTCCCATCCAATGAGTTGGGCAATGGGGCGGAGCTGCAGATCTATTACCAGGAAAACGCCGAAACCGGTACGGCGGAAGCGATCGCCATCAACCGCATCACCACCCAAACCACGCCGATGCCTGCACAAATCCCTGCCGACGCCCTCACCTACCGCGGCTCCGTCACTGAGGTGCGCATCGACCAGCAAAACCCGCTTTCCGGCGCGGTGACTATGAACGATTTGGAGGGCGGCAATCCCTATACCTTCAATTTTTCTGAAGAAACTACCCTGCTGAACCTGGATATGGCTGCCGTAAAAGCCGGCGATCTGCTGGAAATCAAACACAGCCCGGTTTCCACCCGCAGTATCCCTCCACAAAGCGCCGCCTATGAAATTTCCGAATATTTCGCTGCATAACCGGTTGATCGAACCGCCCTTCCGTATGATACGGCAGGGCGGTTTTTTGCAGGGAAATACAGGGAATTTCGAAAATGTTCGAAATTCCCTGTTGATTTTTCCGTAATTGCTTGTTATGATCTATTTAGAAATATTTCTAAATAGATTTGGAAGAAGGTGGGGATTTTGGCCTTTGCCGATACCTTTAAAGCATTGGGGGACCCTGTGCGGCGTCAAATCCTGGAATACCTGAAAGCCGGACCGATGAGCGCCGGCGAGATCGCGCAGCGGTTTTCGATGGCGCAGGCCACCGTGTCCTATCATCTGTCCATCCTGCGCAAATCCGGGCTCATCCTGGAAACGCGGGACAAAAATTTTATCTATTACGAACTGAATATCTCTGTTTTTGAGGATTTGATGCTTTGGATTTCGCAGTTCAGAAAGGCTGGCGATACAAATGAAAAATCATAAATGGCTGATTATCACTTCTTTTGGGCTGGGGATGCTGGCGGTCGTGATCGGGGCTTGCTTTTACCCGTTCCTGCCGGACGAGGTCGCAGTCCATTGGAATCTGCGCAATGAGGTGGATGGGACCGCCTCGAAATTTTTTGCGGTCATCGGGATCCCCCTGCTGATGCTGGCGCTCAATGGGTTTTGCATCTTCGCGACCGAAAACGACCCCAAAAAGAAGAATTTTTCTTCTGCGCTGCGCACCATCGTTTATCTGTTTGTCCCGTTGCTCTCCATTTTTGCCACCCTGTTTGTTTCGCTGTTTGCGCTCGGGTATACCGGCATGCGCGCAGCGCTGATCAATCTCCCGGTCGGGCTGCTCATCCTGCTGACCGGCAATTATCTTCCGAAATGCAAACAAAATTATACCATGGGGGTCAAACTCCCCTGGACGCTCAACGACCCGGATAACTGGAACCGCACCCACCGGCTGGCTGGATTCCTCTGGGTAATCGGCGGCATTTTCATCATGCTCAACGCTTTTCTGGAGAGCATGTACCTGCTTTTTGCGGTATTGATGGTGATTTCGGTCATCCCCGGCGTCTATTCCTGGGTGCTTTACCGCCGCAAAAAATCCGGGAAAGATGGTTAACTGCACACTGGATTTTTGGGCGCGGATATGTTATCATACCGTCAGGCAGAGGACAGATCCGCGCCCTGCCCATTTTTACGCCATGCGAGGGGGATTT
Source organism: uncultured Anaerotruncus sp. (assembly GCA_944387965.1). Taxonomy (GTDB): domain Bacteria; phylum Bacillota; class Clostridia; order Oscillospirales; family Ruminococcaceae; genus Anaerotruncus. The sequence continues at coordinate 15,268 of CALXGW010000129.1, forward strand.
TCCTGTGATCGCGCTTTCCGATATCCCAAGCTGTGAATATTTCCTGTTTAAAAACATCTGGACGGGCAGCAGAGGGGACTTCCGTTTCAAAATCGTCCCGACGCTTTCAAAAGAAGACCCGGAAAATAATAAGCTGACCACTTATACCTATGCGCGCCTGTGCTTTGAAAAAGCTGAAACGCTCGCCACCCTGGAAACCCCGCTGACCCCGGAGGGGGTCGAGCAGACGGCAGCCTGGCTGGATGAGCAGTGCGAAGCCTATTATGCCACACAGGAAGCTGGCTGGTGAGCGGCAGAAATTCTCCATCTGCCGCTTAACCGCAGCGGGACTGTGTGGTATCTTCTTGTAGGTGAAAACTGGAAAGAAGGGCTTTTTTATGAAATCGGTTTGGAATTTTATCAAACGGGAAGCGGTTTTGAGTATTTCCGCATTTTTTGCCATTGTTTCCATGCTGGCCGTCCCGCCTTCAGCCGCATACCTGCAATATATCGACTGGCGGGTATTGGCCCTGCTGTTCTGCCTGATGGCGGTCGTGATGGGATTCCGGGAATGCGGCGTATTTTCTTGCCTGGCGCAGAAGCTGCTGGCCGGCCAGAAAAGCCTGCGGATCCTGTCGCTGATTTTAGTGCTGCTGCCGTTTTTTGTTTCGATGTTTGTGACGAACGACGTTGCGCTCATCGCATTCGTACCCTTTACGCTGATGATCCTGGAATATATCGGCAAACAGGAAGCCATGATCTGGATCGTGGTGCTCCAGACGGTGGCCGCCAACCTAGGAAGCGCTGCAACCCCGGTCGGGAACCCGCAGAACCTCTATCTCTATGCGGATTATCAGGTGTCGGCAGGGGAATTTTTTGCGATTATGGCGCCGGTCATCCTGGTCAGCTTTTTGGGGGTCTGCGGCTGCGCACTTTTGACCAAAAACGGCCAGATCAGCATAAACTTCCCGGAAAAAGCAAAGATCAGTAATCAAAAGCTGCTGCTCCTGTTTGTGGCGCTGTTTATCCTGTGCCTGCTTTCGGTCTTCCGGGTACTGCATTATGGGATCGTGCTCGGGGTGGTCATTACGGCGCTGCTCCTGTTCCAGCGGGAACTTCTCCCAAAGGTCGATTATTGCCTGCTTTTGACCTTCGTGTGCTTCTTTGTGTTCAGCGGGAACCTGGGGCAGATCGCGCCGCTGCGCAGCCTGCTGGAACAGGCCATGCAGAAAAATGCGCTGGTCACCTCCGCCCTTGCAAGCCAGTTAATCAGCAATGTGCCGGCTGCGGTACTGCTTTCCAACTTCACCGATAACTGGAAAGCGCTGCTGCTGGGCGTAAATGTCGGCGGGCTGGGTACGCCGATCGCTTCGCTGGCAAGCCTCATCTCGCTGAAATTCTATCTGAAGTCAAACAGCGCGGATATCAAGCATTACCTCGCAAAATTTACCCTGGTCAATGTGGCGGGGCTTCTCCTGCTTTTGGGTCTGAGCCGGTTTTTGCTGGCTTTGCTGTAAAACCAGTACCTGCATCACAGGGCTGCTTCCCCTGATTTTCATGGAACCGCATACATAATTATAAAGCCGGGCTGTATGGCAGGACGCCACGCAGCCCGGCTTTATTTGATTCTGGCGGGAGCATATGGGAATCGAACGCCATCCGGACCGCTTTTCGCCATCCGCAACGGTTTTGAAGACCGCGAGGCACACCAGCACCTATCTGCTCCCATAGAAAGGCGGTCATTCCCGCCCCAATATACGGGTTTCCCCCGTCCTGACGGTATATCCGTCCCGGTCCATCTGTTCCAGCAGCATCTGGGCCGGCTTGCGGGAAATCCCCGCCAAATCCCGGAACCGCGCCAAAGTGATACTCCCCGCCTGCCGGATCTCGGTTTTGACCAGTTCCTTTGCCCGCAGCCAGTCTGCTGCAGCCAGATAATACCCGTCCGGCAGCGCTGTCAGCCGCCCCGCCTGCTCCAGCATGCGCAGGGCTGCCTTCCCCTCCCGGGGCGAAACCCCTTCCCCGGCAAGCATCTCCGCCAGCTTGACCGGCAGGCAGCCGGATTCGGCCGCCATACGGCAAGCGGTATCGGCAATTTTTTGGATGCGGGGGGCCTGCGGTGTTTTTTGCCCTTTGGGAAAAATCCGCCCGTCGCGGCAATCGAGCGCCTGTCCCATCCTGCAAAGCCATCCGGCGGCGTCCGGCGGGCAGATGCCCGCAATCTGCGCGACTGGCATCCCGCTTTCATATGGATGCGCCTGCCGATATGCCTCCAATTGTCGGGAAATCTGTTCCAGAAGCGGTGCGGCCATCTCCGCCCGCAGCAAATAATCCCCTGCTTTGATCAGCCGTCCTTCGGCCAGCAGCATCGCACAGGTATCCGCCGCCCATTTTCCCGTTCGCCACCAAAGCTGTTCTTCCAGCCTTGCAAGCGTGACAGGCTTTCCTGCCGCATGCAGGATCTGGGCTGTATCCCCCATCTGCCGGGCGTCCTCCAAAAAAGCAAAGGTGTCCTCCCCCCATTTCCCGGTGGGGCAGGTATTCAGCACACATCCGCCGGCTACCGTTTCCAGCGGGGAATAAAACCGCAGCACAAACCGGTCCCCCGGGCGCACTGCTGCCATCCCTTCCAGCCGCAGCTGTGCAAATGCGCTCTCCCCCGGCTGGAGTTCCCGCCTCCCCGGCGTACACAGCCGGCAGAGCAGATGGGCCGTCCCTACCGAAAGATGCAGCCGGCTTCCATGCCGCAGCGTCCTCGCGCCCGGCAGCGTCCGCAGCCAGACATTGACCCGCCCGGCCTGCCCGCCCATTTTGGCGGTGGACAGCACACATCCGCGGCCAATCCCTTCCCGCGGCAGGCCGGCCAGGTTCACCGCCGCCCGCTGGCCCGCGTCTATCTGTCCAGCCGGATGGCCGCCCGCCTGTAACCCGCGCACTTTGGCCGGTATCCCCTGCGGCCAGACCCATACCTGCATCCCGGTTTGGATGCTGCCGTCCAGCACCGGGCCGGTCACAACTGTGCCGAACCCCTCGACGGTGAACACCCGGTCGACCGGCATCCAAAACCGCTTCCCCGCTTGCCGGGGCGGGATATCCCCTGCCAGCAACGCCAAACTGCGCAAACATTCCGCAATCCCTTCGCCGGTGCGCGCGCTGACCGGCAGGATTTCCGCTTTTTCCAGGAAACTTCCGGCAAACGCGCGCTGCACCTGCCCGCGCACTTCGTCCAGCCGCTGCGCATCCACCAAATCCGCCTTGGTCAGCAGGATCATCCCCCGGCTCACGCCTGAAAAATCCAGCGCCGCCAGATGTTCCATCGTCTGCGGCATGACCCCTTCGTCCGCCGCGACCACCATCAGGACGGCGTCCAGCCCAAAAACGCCGGCCAGCATATTCTGCAAATACCGCGCATGCCCCGGCACATCGACAAAATCCGCATGTATCCCGCCCGGCAGGTCCAGCCCGGCGAATCCCAGGTCGACGGTCATGCTGCGCTGCTTTTCTTCGGGCAGGCGGTCGGTATCTACCCCAGTCATCGCCCGAATGAGCGCAGTTTTCCCATGGTCGACATGTCCCGCCGTCCCGATCAGGATTTTTTTGGTTGTATCTGCGCCAGCTGGCATGCCGTTTCCTCCAATTCTTCCTCCCGGATGGTCGCCACATCCAGGAAAAACCGTTTATCCGCCAGATAACCGATCACCGGGACGCTCCCCTGCCGCAGCGCCTGCTCCAGTTCCACCGCAGAAATCCCTTCCGCCTGGAAGGACACCGCCCAGCCGTCCAGCAGCTGCCCCGGGGCGCTCCCGCCGCCCACCGGCCGTTTGCGCCGGACCAGTTCCGCCTGATACCGGTCGGTCTTCGCATAGACCAGTTCCTGCAGGCGTTTTGCACGTCTTAGCAGCGTTTCCTCCGATGCGCAGACCGATTCCAGGACCGGCAGGCTTGTTTTGGCAGCGCCCTCCCGCCCATATAATTCCAGCGTAGCTGCCAGCGCGGCGATCGAAAGCTTGTCCAGCCGCAGCGCGCGCGTCAGCGGACAGCGCCGCATCGGTTCCATCCAGCGTTTTTTCCCCAGCAAAATACCTGCCTGCGGGCCGCCGAGCAGCTTGTCCCCGGAAAAGCATACGATATCTGCCCCGTCCGCCAGCGCCTGCTGTACCGAAGGCTCCCCGTCAAACGGGTATTCCTGCGCCGGCAGCGCTGCGCCGCTGCCCAAATCCACAATCAGCGGCAGCCCTTTTTCCGTAGCGGCCGCAGCCAGTTCCCGGACGGATACCTCACTTGTAAAACCAACTACCTTGAAGTTGCTGGTGTGTACCTTCAAAATGGCAGCTGTCCGGGGGGTGACCGCATCCAGATAGTCCCGCAGGTGGGTGCGGTTGGTCGTCCCGACTTCCACCAGAACGGCCCCGCTTTCCGCCAAAATTTCCGGTATCCGGAACCCATCCCCGATCTCTACCAGTTCCCCACGGGAAAGCAGTACCTCCCCGCCCTTTGCTGCCGCGCGCAGCGCAAGCAGGATGGCGGCCGCATTGTTGTTGACCGCCAGCGCGTCCTCGCAGCCAAACTGCCGGCAGAGCAGCGGCTCGATATGGCTGCCGCGGCTGCCGCGCGCCCCGGTTTCCAGGTCATATTCCAGGTTGCTGTAACCCGCCGCCACCTGCACTGCTTCCACCGCTTCCTTTGCCAACGGCGCGCGGCCCAGGTTGGTGTGCAGCGCCACGCCGGTCCCGTTGATCACCCGGCGCAGCCCGTGTCTTTCCATCTCCTGCAGGCGCATGAGGGTACGGCGCACAAGGATTTCTTCCATCTGCGCCGCATCGTCTATCCGGTAAAGCTGCTGCGCCTGGGTGATCTCGTCCCGGCGCAGCAAATCCCGCAGCCGTTCCAATTCGCATGCGGCCGCTTCTTTTAGCCGCCCATCCCGCCCGACGGATGCAAAAAGCGGGTGGGATAAAAAACGGTCCATCTGTGGGAGCCTGCGCAGATACTCCTGAAGTTCCATCCCTGTCCTCCTGATCGTTGCCCATCGCCGCCGTCTGTCTTTCCATTTGGCGGCAGATCATTGTTGTTTTCTATTTTACTATGTTTTTGTCCTGGATTCCACCCTTTTCTTTCCGCTGACTTGTTGCCGATTCCCCCAACGGATGAAAATTGCCCCAGCCGACTGTTTTTTCATAGTTTATTCAAAAAAACCTGTTATCATAATATCTGCTAAATAAACCGCCGGACGGTTTATTCACGCGGCAAAAGCCGCGCAATTTCACAAAAACCGCTTATGCCGGGATGAATCCGCCGGTTTTATCCCGTGCGCCCTATCATACCCCTATCTTTTTCAGGAAAGGAAATTCGGCTTATGAAACAAAAATATATCGGGTGGGTTTTCCCGCTCTGTTTGGCGCTGCTGTTTTCCGCCTGCAGCGCCAGGGACGCCGGCGCTTCCTCGTCCGAAAGCGCCCCCGCTTCCAGTTCTTCCAGCCAGGCTGCACAAGCCGCATCCTCCGCGCCGGAAACGGTATCCGCCGCGCCGGAAACTGCTTCTTCCGATGCGGCGCAGGCTTCTTCTGCACCGGAAACGGCAGCCGAACCGGCTGCCCTTCCGGAAATTTCACTGAGCAGCAATTCGATCGACCTCGGGGAAGCGCTTGTACTGCATGTCGCGCCGGCGGATGGCCTTACTGTCACCGCCCAGACCGACCTGCCCTTCCAGCCCACCTTTTACCCGGACGGGGACGGCATGACCGCCTTGCTGCCGATCTCCTATAACCTTTCCCCGGGCAATTACTCCCTTTCCATCCAGGCCGGTGAAACCGTTTCCCATTATACCATCAACGTCACCGACCGGGAATTCGAGATCCAGAACCTCACGATGAGCGAGGAAACCGACGCCGCAACCAATACTGCTGAAGCCAATCTCGAATGGGAACAGAAGATCGAACCGCTCAAACTGGTTTCCGATCCCGAGCGGTATTGGGAAGGGCCGTTCATGCAGCCGGTCCAGGGGACGATCACCACCGAATTTGGCTGTATCCGCTACACCAACGACGACCCTGTCCCCACCCGGCACAGCGGCATTGATATCGCCGCCGCCACCGGTACGCCGGCGGCTGCCGCCAACAATGGACGGATCCTGTTCGCCGCTTTTCTCCAGCTCACCGGGAACACAGTGGTCATTGAGCATGGTTTTGGGCTGAAGAGCTTTTATTACCATCTGGATTCGGTCAGTGTTGCGGAAGGCGATATGGTTTCCACCGGGGATGAAGTCGGGAAAGTCGGTTCCACCGGCTATTCCACCGGCCCGCACCTGCATTATTCGCTGTTGGTGAACAATGTCTTCATCAACCCGTGGACTGCTTTCGAGCAGGGATTTTAACATACGCTCTTGGAACCATAAACCGCCCCGGGCTGCATTATCCTTACAGCCCGGGGCGGTTTATAATTTAGCATGCTGAAAATATCTAGATGTTTGGAATGACGGAACTGTACGCCGCTTCCTTTAAGTATTTCGCAGCGGCCGTCTGGCTGCGACCGTTTTGAGGGTCAGATAAAGCAGCGCCACTTCCACCGGGAAGACCAGCACGCTTTTGAGCATCCTGGCGCTGACCAGCGCGATGAACGCATTGCCGTAGAGCATCGAAAGCCACAACGAATTAAGGATCCAGCTGTCCACTACCATCACGCACAGGCGCGTTGCGATCACACGGCGCAACGTGACCGGCTTTTTATAAAGGAAAATGCCATATAAAAAGCCGGCAACGAACGAGCTGATCGTAAATCCCGGGAAAAATGCGCCGCCGTCGTTGCGGGTAAAATACTTCAAAATATCGCATACCGCGCCCAGCGAACCGGTGATGAGCGGCCCATACAGCATCCCCGACAGCGCAATTGGCAAAAAGGTAAAACCCAGCCGCATGATCTGGTTGATAAAGATGGTGAACTGGTTTATGATGACGCTGACCGCCGTGAGCATCGCGCCGCCTGTCAGCGAGCGAAGCTGGTGCATCTCCTTTGCCGACTGCCGAACCAGGCTTGGCAACCCCCGGATTTCCTGATAAACCGCCTTTACATATCCGAACATAAAATAAACCTCCTTTCATGCAACTTGATCGCTACATGAAAAGAGGAGAGCACTCTTTGGATGCAGCAGCGGGATGCGGAACCAATACCGCAAGGGTTTCTTTTCGTCCAGCCGGCAACTCCCCGTCCGACCAGCACTTAACGCATTGGTTCCTACTCTGCCTATCAAAAACCGTATCCGGTTTCCACCTTATTGTATCATACATTTTCTTTTTTGCAACCCCATTTTTGATTTTCCAAGCTCTTTGCGGTATATGCGGGATTGTCCGGCGCATAAACCTGTGATAAATCCCGATTTGGAAGTGAAGATCCATGCGCCTGTTTCAAAAAATATGTTTTCCATTGGCTCTTTCGCTGGCAGTCGCCCTTTTCGGCATATTTTCCCATCTTTCCGTCCCAGCCTCCACCCAGCCGGATGAAGCAGGGATCGCGCTGCCCATCCTGATGTACCACCACATCCTGAAAGAAACCGCCAGGCTCAACGAATATACCATCTCCCCGGATGAATTCCGGCAGGATATGCAGTACCTCCAGGATGCCGGATACACCCCTATCCTGATTTCCGACCTGCTGGATTACGTTTACGACGGCCTCCCGCTGCCGGAAAAACCGGTCATGATTACCTTTGACGACGGGTATGAAAGCTTTTATGCCTATGCCTTCCCAATTTTGGAGGAATACGGCTTCCCGGCGGTCTTTTCGATCGTGGGGACTTATGCGGACCAGTACACCCTGGCCGACGACCATCATGTGCGCTATTCCCACTGCACCTGGAACCAGCTGGCCCTGCTGCAGGAAAGCGGGCTGGTGGAAATCCAGAACCATTCCTATGACCTCCACAAAACCGATCAGGGACGCCGCGGCTCCAGCAAAAAGCCGGGAGAAGATGCCGCAGCATATCAAGAAATGCTCCATTCCGACCTTTTGAAGCTGCAGATGGAATGCAGTGAATACCTCTCGGGCTGGGTCCCCACCTGCTACACCTATCCTTTTGGGTTTATCAGCGAGGAAGCGCTCCCAGTCATCCGGGAACTTGGGTTTTCCTGTGCGCTCACTTGCCGGGAAAGGGTCAATCAGATCACCAAAGACCCGGAAGATCTATACCATCTCGGCCGTTTCAACCGCCCGCACGGGAAAAGCGCGCAAACCATCCTGGAAGCGGCCGGCTGATACCCGCTGGGCTTCCCCCGGCAGGCCGGCGGCGTCCCTCTATGCCCTACCCAAAGCATCTTAAGCCGCAAAAACCCCTGCAAGCTACCGCTTGCAGGGGTTTTTCAGCAGATATCAAAAAATTCCTTATGCTTTGCCCGCGCAGCCAAGCACTTCTTTGATCTTGTGCGCGACCATTTCTTTTACCGCGGTACGCGCAGGGGTCAGATACTGGCGCGGATCGAAGTGGCTGGGGTTCTCTGCCAGGTATTTGCGGACAGCAGCGGTCATCGCAACACGGACATCCGAATCGATGTTGATCTTGCAGACAGCCATGGTAGCGGCCTGGCGGAGCATTTCCTCCGGGATGCCGATGGCATCCGGCATCTGGCCGCCATACTGGTTGATGACCTTCACCAGATCCTGCGGCACAGAGGAAGCGCCGTGCAGGACGATCGGGAAACCCGGCAGGCGGCGGCTGACTTCTTCCAGGATATCAAAACGCAGCTGGGGTTTCTGGCCGGGTTTGAACTTATAGGCGCCGTGGCTGGTGCCGATGGCAATGGCCAGCGAATCCACGCCGGTGCGGCTGACGAATTCTTCCACTTCGCCCGGGTTGGTGAACTGCGCATCCGCTTCGGACACATTGACCGCATCCTCGATGCCGGCCAGTTTGCCCAGTTCCGCTTCTACCACAACGCCGTGGTCATGCGCATATTCCACCACTTTTTTGGTTTCTGCAATATTATCTTCAAAGCTGCGGGCGCTGCCGTCGATCATGACCGAGGTAAAGCCGCCGTCAATGCAGGATTTGCAGATTTCAAAATCCGCGCCGTGATCCAGATGCAGCGCGATGGGGATATCGGTATCCAGAACAGCCGCTTCCACCAGCTTGACCAGATATGTATGCTTGGCATATTTTCTGGCGCCCGCAGAAACCTGCAGGATAACCGGGGCCTTGAGTTCGCTGGCGGCTTCGGTGATCCCCTGGACGATCTCCATATTGTTGACATTGAATGCGCCGACCGCATAGCCGCCTTCATAGGCTTTTTTGAACATTTCCTTTGTTGTTACCAGTGGCATTTCAAACAACTCCTTTTTATTGATCGGAAGAAGTAAGACCATCTATTTGTTAATATTATACCATTCTAAAAAATGGAATACAACCCAGTCGAATTCATTTTATTAAAAAACTTGCCACATTTGTAATATTCCGCCAAAAGGCGGCGGCAATCTCTCCAATTGCCACCGCCTTTTGTAAATTGGGGTGCTGTCTGATTTTATTTTGGAAGGCTGCAAAAGTCCATTCCAATTGTAGGCCCGCAAGGCTTGTTACTCATACCGCAACGCCTCGATCGGGTCAAGCTTTGCCGCTTTATTGGCCGGGTAATAGCCAAAGAAGACGCCAATCGCCATCGAAAACCCGACCGCAATCGTCACTGCGACCCATGACGGCCATGCCCTGGCCCCTAGCAGGGAGGACGCAGTCAGCCCCAGTATGGTGCCGAGCGTTACTCCCAATGCCCCGCCGATCAGGCAGATGATCATCGACTCCACAATAAACTGGATACGGATCGCGCTGTTTTTTGCACCCAGCGCCTTGCGGGTACCGATCTCCCGGGTACGTTCGGTGACCGAAACCAGCATGATATTCATCACGCCAATCCCGCCTACCAACAGTGAAATCGCTGCAATAACCGAAATCGCCAGCTTGAGGGTATCCATCATACCGGTCATTTGCCCGATCATGCTGTCCAGGCTTTCGGCTCGTACTTGACAATACTTATTGTCCCGATAAAAACGCCGGTTGAAGTAATCCTGTGTCCTTTCGGCAAACGCTTTGGTATCGGTCACGCTTGTATCGGCTTTGATCTGAAGCGAATAATATCCATTTAAAACTGTACTGGGGTCGTCGCTCCCATCTTTTATGATTTCGCGCGCCACACCGATGGGGACAAATACAGTACTGCTGGTATCCCCTACCATTCCCGCCATCATTCCCTGGATCTCATAACGGTAGACCCCTACGATGGTAAAGGTATAAAGCCCCTGGGAAAATTGCAGTTTGACCTCTTTTCCCAGCGCCTGCTGCGGCGTTATGCCAGGGAACAGGTTCGCAATAAACCGGTCGGAAAGTACCGTCACCCGGTTGGAGGCGCTCACCTCCCGTTCATTAAGGAAATGCCCGGCCAGGATATCCACATTCTGTATCTTGAGCGCATCCGCATTGGTACCGGTCGCATATCCGGAAGCTTTGTTATGCCCGTTGATCGCCTGCACGTTCCCCACGCTATTACTCACGGCATAGGCATAGACTTCCCCGGAAAAGTCATCGAGATACTGCTGGATCCATTCATCCTGGATCATATCATTTTCCTCATATCCATGCGACCAGTTGGTGTTCCCGTTTTCATCCGGCTTATCCAC
>CALXGW010000130.1 GCA_944387965.1 uncultured Anaerotruncus sp.
CCGTCACAAAAAACAGCATGCCGAACAGCCCGAATACGATCGAAGGGATACCCGAAAGGGTTTCTGCCGTCAGCCGCACCACCCCGACGATTTTATTGCCCCTTTTGGCATATTCCACCAGGTACACTGCTGTAAAAATCCCCAAAGGGGCTGCGAACAGCAGCGCCAGGAAGGTCATTTCCAGGGTGGTTACGACTGCCGGGAAAAGGGATACATTGTTGGAATCATATTCCAATGCAAACAGCGATGGGGTGATGTATGGGATTCCTTTGAATAAGATATCAATAATAATCCAGAACAGCGCCCCTATCGTCAAAACTGCCGCCAAAAAAACGACCATTTTCAAAAAGAGGGAACCCGGATGGCGCAATTGGAAGCGAATAGCTTCCTGCCAGTCTTTTTTCACCTGTCCATCCTCCTTTTCAGCGCCGCGAAGCTGAAGTTCAGCATCAAAATCAATACAAACAGCACCACACCGGTCGCAATCAATGCCTCCCGATGCAGGTCGGCCGCATACCCCATCTCCAGGACGATGTTGGAAGTCAGCGTACGCGCGCCCTTAAAAATGCTCGTCGGGATACGCGGCTGATTCCCAGCCACCATCACGACCGCCATCGTTTCCCCGACTGCGCGCCCGATCCCCAGCACCACCCCGGCCAGGATACCGCTCTTTGCAGCCGGCAGCTCGGTAAAGAAAACCGCGCGTTCTTTGGTCGCGCCAAGGGCAAGCGCCCCTTCATAGTAGCTCTGCGGCACTGCCCGCAGAGCGGATTCCGATACATTGATGATGGTCGGCAGGATCATGATCCCCAAAAGGATCGCCGCCGCCAAAATGCTGCTGCCATTGGTCGCACCCTGTTTGCGGAAATAGGTGCGGATCATCGGTACGATCACCGTCATACCGAAAAAGCCGTAAACGATTGAAGGGATGCCTGCCATCAGTTCGACTGCCGGTTTTAAGACGCGATAAACCGCTCCCGGACAGAACCTGGCCAAAAATACCGCACATAAAATACCAACCGGCACACCTAACAGGATCGCGCCGGCTGTCACATAGATGCTGCCAAGGATCATCGGCAGGATGCCGAAGGAGGCGGGGACGTCTGCCGGCGTCCATTTTTCCCCCAACAGGAATTCAAATGGCCCGATCTCTGCGATCGCCGGCAGGCCGTTGGCAAACAGGAACACACAGATCAACAGGATCGCCAGGATGGAGGTCAGCGCGCAAAGGAGGAACAGGATTTCCATTACGCACTCTTTTAACTTCTGTAAATCCATTCTGCTTCCTCCCATACGCCTTGGGGCGCGGTTACTGTACCGCGTCCCAAGTGGTCACTTCCCCAGTGAAAACGGCCCTTACCGATTCACTGCTGATATTTTCGGTCGGGTTGGTGGGCGCCACGATCACAACGATCCCGTCTTTGGCAATTTCAATCCCGTTCAATTCTGCCGCTTCGCTGTCCTTGAGCGCCCGGGAAGCCATACCGATATCACAGGTACCGTCGATGGCTGCGGTCATACCGGCAGTGGAATCGCTGGTCTGCAATTCGATCTGTGCGTCGGCATAGATGCCTTTGTAGGCTTCGATCAGTTTTTCCATGACCGGGGATACGGAGGAGGAACCTGCAATCACGATCTTTGCGCCGGTGTATGTACCCTCATAAGCCGCAGCTTCACTGTCCACTTTGATATATCCGTTATCTTCAATGATCTGCTGGCCTTCCGCACTCATAATGAAGTTGATGAAATCCTGTGCGTCAGCCGAAACGCCCTCTTTGGTGGCGATCATGAACGGACGGGCTGCTTTATAGTCGCCGCTGTTCACATTTTCCACCGTGGCGTCCACCCCGTCGATCTGCAGCCCTTTGACCGTGTCGTTGAGCGAGCCCATCGAAATATACCCGATCGCATAAGGGTCATTGGCTACATTGGTCATTGCAACGTTCGTCTGGCTGGCGATCACCGCTTCTTCGGTGGTCATATCGGTCTTGCTGCCATCGTCGCCCTTGACTTCGATGCCAAACAATTCAATGAACGCGCCGCGGGTACCGGAACCCGGTTCCCTGGAAATGACTGTGATCGGCATGGTTGCATCAAAATCGCTTGCTGCTGCTTCGGAGGATTCGGCGGGAGCCGCTTCGGAGGAAGCCGCTTCGGACGAAGCCGCCTGGCTGGAAGCAGGAGCCGCCTGGCTGGAAGATTCGGTTTCGCTGGCGCCGCAGCCTGCCAGCATCGAGAGCGCTAAAATGGAAGCTGTCATAATAGAAATTACTTTTTTCATTTTTTTCACCTTTTTCATTGATTCTTTGTTTTTTCTGTGGCTATACTCTAGCATGGCATTGTAAAATCACAAGACCCGTTTTGTAAAATGTAGGTAAAGACAGCAAATTCCATAAATCCAATGGCCTTTATTTATGGGATCATACCAAAGCCAAGGGGTTCGAAACAATTTGGAAGCAGAAATATTTGAAATTTGTTAAAGATTTTTCAAACCAACGTCATATCTTTCTTTTATACTAAAGCCACACCAAACGAAAAAGGTACAGCGTCATCATTCACCTCCTAAAACAGCTACTCCTTTTTCTCATTTTCTATATGCTGTCTTGCGCCGGATGGCCGGAATACCGATCCGGCGTGGACAGGTCCACCAATCAGCCAATTGGCTTTTCAGATATACTCCTCCTTTACACAAAAATATGGGATGCCGGATCCGGCATCCCATATTTTTGTGTATTTCATTTTTCTGACTCCCCATCCGGAGGCGGCAGCTGTTTCTCCGGGTCTTCAATCCCCAGATCGTTGCCCAATGCGCCGGCCCGCGCGATCGACCCATGCCCATACCGTTGCCGGATCTGATCCATCGCCCGTTCCAACCGTTCCTGTTTCTGTGTCCGCTCGGGGTCTGCCCGGTCAAACAGGGAAAGCTGCTCGCCTTCCTCCTCCGGCACAAGATTCCCGGCCGTGATGGTCAGCATCCGGATGGGCGCCCGCAAATCCCAGCCTGCCTGCACCAGTTCAATGGCCGCTTTCGCCAGATCGTCCGCCAGGAAGCTGGCATGCCCGAGCGGTTTTTGCCGGGTGATCGTCTTGAAATCCGGGCTGCGGATGGTCGCCTGCACCGTCCGGCATTTCAGCCCCTGCGCCCGCAGACGGGCGGCGACCGAATCGGATAAGGCAAGCGCCGCCAGCCGGATGTCCGCAAGCCCCAACAGGTCACGGCGGAAGGTCATCCCATTTCCCACCGATTTGACCTCCCGGTGCTCCCCGGCCGGGCGGACCGGGCTGTCATCCCGCCCGTTGGCATAATCATGGATCATCTCCCCCACTTTGCCAAGCCGCCCGGCGATCAGCCGGCGGTCACTGTTCGCCAGCTGCCCGATGGTGCGGATGGAAAGGCGGCCCAGGGATTCCTGCACCGACTTCCCCACATATAAAAGCGCGCCCACCGGCAGCGGCCAGACGATTTGGCGGAAATTTTCGCGGGTAATTTCTGTCGTCGCATCCGGTTTTTTATAATCGCTGCCCAATTTTGCAAAAATTTTATTGAAGCTGACCCCGACCGATATGGTCAGCCCCAGTTCCTCCCGCACAGTATTGCGGATGGTGTCGGCAATCTGCCTGCCCTCCCCGAACAATGCCCGGCTGCCGGTCACATCCAGCCAGCTCTCATCAATCCCAAACGGTTCCACCTGGTCGGTGAACCGCTCATAGATTTGGTTGACCAGCCGGGAATATTTCTGATATTCCTCCCGGTGCGGCGCAGCCAGCACCAGTTCGGGGCATTTGCGTTTGGCCTGCCAGACCGTTTCCGCCGTTTGGATGTGGAAGCGTTTGGCCAATTCGTTTTTGGCCAAAATAATCCCGTGGCGGCTGGCCGGGACCCCGCAGACCGCCATTGGCACATATTTCAGTTCTGGCTGCAACAGGCATTCCACCGAGGCATAAAACCCATTGCAGTCGCAATGCAAAATCACCCGATCCATCCTTTTTTCACCCACTTTCCCTAAAAAGCTATTGTCAAAATCATCTGATTGGCTTATAATTGTATAAGCTTCCAAAAACCTGCCCGAAAGTTATACATTTTCGCCCTTGTTATTTGCTGTGCAACATGTTACGATAATAACATAAAAATTATTTTTGCATAAAAATTATTTTTTTGTTTTATCTTTCGGACAGGAGGCACCATTTAATGGATTTATCCAGCCGCGCAGGACGGTATGGTATCTTTGTTGCCGGGCTGCTCAATGCCGCGCTTGGGATCAGTTTGATCACCCATGCCGGTCTGGGCACTTCGCCGATCACATCGCCCGCTTATGTGCTCAGCCTGCTTTTCCCGCTGAGTTTGGGCGCCTTCACCTTTCTGATCAATTCTACCATGTTTTTGGCGCAGATCGCAATCTCAAATGAGCCGTTTGAAAAAGGGCAGCTGCTCCAACTGCCTGCTACCTTTCTTTTTTCGGCGTTTATTGACCTTTTTACCTTTTTGCTGCAATATGTGCCGGCTGCGTCCTTCCTTTCCCGGATGCTGGTCCTGCTGCCCGGCTGTGCAATACTTGGGCTTGGCGTTGCGCTGGAGGTTTTGGCCGATGTGCTCATCCTGCCGGGTGAAGGGCTGGTCAAAGTGATCTCCAAACGGTTCT
>CALXGW010000131.1 GCA_944387965.1 uncultured Anaerotruncus sp.
TAGTTTTTGTTTATTATACCGTTTTTCCAAATTTGCAACTGCTTTTTTAAAAAAAATCGCTGTAATTATTTCCAAAGTGTATCCAGGATTTTTCTACATAATTTACAAATTTACAAAAACATTTTAAAAATCTGTTCAAAAAGCGCAGCAGACAGAAAACTCGATCAAAGCCGGCAGCGCTGCAGGCGCAGTTGCAAAAATAAAACGCAGTTGATATAATGAATTCTAGGAAGCCGCCTCCACCGGGGGCGGCAAGGCAATATTAGTCCCTTAAGCCTGTATTTGGAGGAGAATCTACCCACTATGAAAACAGCCGGAAAAAGCAGCCTGAGCCAGCCTGTCTATGAACATCTTACCAAAATGCTTTTGAATATGGAGTTGAAACCTGGCGACAGGATCCCGGAAAACAAGATCGCCCAGCAGTTCGGGATCAGCCGTACCCCCATCCGTGAAGCGCTGCGCCGGCTGGCCAACGATGGGGTCATCAACATTTATCCCAACCGTTATGCCGAGGTCATCACCATTGACCCGGAATATGTATCCCAGATCGGCCAGGCCCGCATTGCGATCGATACCATGCTCGCCAAGCTGGCTGTTTATTATGGAAATAACGCCGATTTTGCCCATTTGCAGGAACTTGCGGTCAAATGTACCGAAGCCACCAAAACGAACGACCATGCCCTGCGCAGCCAGGCCGACAACGATTTCCACGCCGCCTTCTCCCAAATTTCCCGCAACCCGGTCCTGATTGAGGCGCAAAAGTCGCTTTCCTTCCGGGTCAACCTGCTGATCGCATGGAAATACATCCGTTACGACGATGGGTATAACCTCTCGCTGGATCACCACAAGCTGGTGGAAGCCTTGATCGACCGTAACGAAAGCCTTGCAGTGAAAGTTGCCATTGAGCATTTGGTCAAATTCTATTCCCTAGAGGAGTCTTTTCCACCTTATTTCTTTTTTCCGAAGTAAGCCCTTACCGCTTAATTGTAAAGAGGTTGAAGCGCAAAGCGCTTCAACCTCTTTTCTGTCATAGGCAGCCGTAGCGCTCCAGAACGGCTTTCGTCGTCTCATACGCTTTTTGAATCATTTTCTCCGCGGGTTGCGCCCAATATTCCGGGCGGAAGGTTTCCACTGACACCATGCCCTGATACCCCATCCCTTTCAGGACAGACAGATAATTTTCCAGATCGATCACGCCGTCGCCGCACAGGCACCGCACCGCCGGGCAAAGTTCCTGCTCGGGCACGTCGTCATAATCGTTGATATGTACTGCAAACAGTTTTTCCGGCTGCACATTTGCCATCGCGGAAAAATCATTCAGCTTATGGAAGCTGTAGATATTGCAGGAATCGAATACGAAGCCTACATCGTCCCGGTTGACCGCCCGGACGATCTCGTCCGCCTGCCCGATCTCCCGTACGCTGCACTTGGCCGCCCCGACCAGCTCAAAGCAGAGCTTCATCCCATACGGCGCGCCGATTTCCGCCAAACCCTTCAAAATCCGCACACAGTCGGCAAAAATTTCCTCCCGGCTGCCTTCGTAGGCGCAGTCGTACCCGCCCGCCGACATCGGGGGCACAATAATAAACATATCCGCGCCGATTTCACGCCCCACCTTGCAGCCCAACAGGAATTCCTCCAGCAGCGCCTCGCGCCTGGCCGGGTCATCCTGTTCGCTGAACAACTCGCGGTAGGTATAAAGCGCATTGAACGGGCCGGGTTTCAGATGGCTTTTTTCAAAAAAGCGCGCCAGGTCGCTCACCGTATGGGTTTTCAAATATGCCCGCAGCATATCCAGCCGGATCTCGATCTCATCGAACCCAAACCGTTCGCACAATTCCAGATCCTGTTCCAGTGTGGAGCCATCCTTCATGGTCGCTTCGTTATATCCGATACGCATACTGCTTCCCCTTTTCCAAAATATTCCCTGATTGCAGCGGTTTTGCCGGCGCCGTCCCCCTTTTGGGGCGGCGGCTCTTTTCCATTTGTTTTATAGTATATCATGCCTGCATTTTTTTCTCAACCACATCCTGCAAATTCATTCGGGCAAACACTGTACTCCCCGGCAGCCTCCAAATGTCCGGGCTTTGCAAAGGAAAATCCGAACGCCTGGTTCAGCTGCGAAAAAAAGCGGCCCCGTACCTGCCCGATCGCATACCGGCTTTCCAGATACGCCCCCTGTCTGAGGCCGCCCAGCAGCCCGGGGACGGAAACGGCCTGCCGCATACAGCGGCACAGCCCATCCGGGTCGCCTGCATCGAACAACAGCCCGTTTTCCCCATCTGCGATCAGGTCCATATGCCCTTTCACACGGGAGGCAATCACCGGCAGATGGTAATAAAGCCCCTCCAGCAGGTTGAAGGGCAGCCCTTCCGAACGGCTGGCTGTCACCAGGATATCCGCCGCACTGTAATATGCCCCGATCTCCTCCACCTGCCCGGCAAAAAACACCCGGCCCTCCAGCCCCTGCTCCTGTGCATACGACCGGCACTGCCCTTCCAGCGCGCCTGTCCCTGCAAATACTAGCCGGGCCCCTTTTTCCCGCTTGGCCAGGCTGCAGAATGCCTGCAGGACGGTCATCTGGTCTTTCCGCCCGGAAAATTCCCCCACGCATAAAAACACCTTGTCCTGCCCGCCGGCGCCCCACTGCCGGCGCAGCTGCCCGGCCTGCTTTTTCCCATATGCCGGATATTTCCCCGTACATAATCCCATCCCGTCCAAAAAAGATACCTGTTTGCCCAGCCGGTACCGTTTTGCACTTTCCCAGTCGGCCCGGTTCATCGTAAACAGCAGGTCGGTCCGGCCGGACAACGCCCGCTCGATCCAGAGGTAAGCCCTGTTTTTCAGTCCGCGCTTTACCGCCCCATTCCTGCCGGACTGGAAAAAATATCCATGGCTCACAGATACCAGCCGGGTATTTTTGCACCCGCGCCCCCAAAAAGCCAACCGGCACAGGGCGGCGGCGAGGTTGGTATGTACGCAGACCAGGTCGTACCGTTCCCGCTGCAAAAGCTGCCGCAGCATCCGCATTGCCGTTACATTTTTATAGGAAAGCATGCGCTTTTCAAACGGGATTTCAAACTGCCGGTCGGCAAATTCGGTCGCCAGTATCCCCTTGCTGGCTGTATGTACGGTCCATCCACTCTTTTGGAACCATTCCAAATAGGGCAGATGGAAATTTTCCAAATGGCTTGCCACCGATGCGCAAACCAATACCTTATGCGGCGTATCCATCTTTTTTCAACCTTTTCCTTTACAAAAATCCTGATAAGCGGCGCAGACCTCCTGTGCCGGCCCGATCAAACGCATTTCGCCATGGTCAAGCCAAAGCGCCCTGCCGCAGATCCGTTCCACCTGGCCGGCCGAATGGGAAACGAACAATACCGTTGCCCCCCGGCCAATGATCTCCTGGATCCGCCGCTCACATTTTTCCCGGAACCTGGCGTCGCCCACCGAAAGCACTTCATCCACGATCAGCACATCCGGCTCGATCGCTGTCGCGATTGCAAATCCCAGCCGGGACCGCATACCGGAAGAAAAATTTTTTACCGGCACATCCTCAAACCCGCAAAGCTCCGCAAACTCAATGACCGACGGATACTTTTCCCGGATCAGTCCCCTGCCCAGCCCGTGCATCGACCCGGTCAAGAAAATATTTTCCCTTGCGGTTAATTCCGGGTCGAACCCGCCGCCCAATTCGATCAACGGCGCCACGACCCCTTGGACGGCCACCGACCCGCTCGTCGGTTCCAGGATGCCTGCAATCGTCTTCAGCAGGGTGGACTTTCCTGAACCGTTCAGCCCCACGATCCCAAAGGATTCCCCTTTTTCCAATGTAAAGGAAATATCCCTGAGGGCCCAGAACCGGTCAAAAAACAGCTGCCCCTTCAGCAGGTCGATCACATATTCCTTGATCCGTTCTTCTTTTTTCCGGCTCAGGTTAAAAAGCATCCAGACATGTTTGACTTGTACAGCCTCTTCCACAGGCCCCTACCCCCTTTCCGGTCAAAGATGCAGAAAGAACCCTTTTTTCAGCGCATGGAAAATCAGGCATCCGCCGGACAGCGTCAATATGCTGAACAAACCTGCAATCACCCAGTCCAGCGCTGGCGGCAGCGTCCCTTCATAAACCAGCGACCGGAATATCCCTACATAATAGAACATGGGGTTGAAGCGCAGCAAAAGCATCCACTGCGCCGGGATGATCGAGATCGGATAGAACAGCGGCGTCAAATAGGTCCAGGCAAGCGTCACCAATCCATATAAATGGTTTAAATCCCTGAAATAGACCGCCATCGCCGCCAGCGCCAGCGAAAGCCCCACCGTAAAGCCTGCCGCCAATAAAACCGGCAGCGGGAACAGCAAAAATGTCCAATGCAGCCCGGCCCGTGTAAACAGCGCCACCAAAACCAACGGGATCATCGAAAACAGGAAATTCACCAGGCTCAACGCCACTTTGGAAAGCGGGAAAAAATAGCTTGGAAGATAAATTTTCCGCATCAGCCCCGCATTGGCGGTCAATGCGCCCAGCGACTGCATCGATGCGTCCTTGCAGAAGTTGAAGATCAATATCCCGCACAGATAATAGACCGGATAATTTTCGATCGACCGTTCAAACAAGGTGGAAAATACAATGGTGATGATCCCCATCATCAGCAGCGGGTTTAAAATCGTCCATAAGATACCGAGCACCGACCGGTAATATTTTTTATGGAAATCCCTGCGGATCAATTCCTGCAGGAAATACCCATATTTTTCAAAATCCTTTATGACCTGGCGCAAACCCTGCGATCACTCCTGTCCGGCCTGCAAACCATATTGCCGCTTCTTGATCTTCTGCCGCACGCCGGACGGAAGCAGGCCCACTGCCAACGGTTTTGCCGCATATATCAGCCCTTTCCATCCGAGCCCCATTTGGGAAAACCCCTGCATGCGGATCACCGCCTCATCCACCCGGTAACGGTATTTGCGCCTTTTTTGCGCCGCTTCATCCTCCCGGAACAGATAATACGGCGCCGGCAGGTTTTCTCCCCGCATCCCCATCGCATACATCCGCATCAAAAGCTGGTAATCCTCGGTGCGCCGTGTCAACCGTCCCACATGGTATCCGCCGCACTGTTCCAGCGCTTCCCGCCGGAACATCAGCGCCCCATGCTGGAACGGTACCGAAAACAAAAAATCTTCCGGCTGCGGGCACGGCGGGAACCGTCTGGCTCCCCATACCCGCCCGCCTGCATTTATCAGCTGCAAGCTGCTCCCGATAAAGGAAATGTCCGGATGCGCCTGCAGATAGACCGCCTGACAGGATATCCTGCCGGGCAGGGAGATATCGTCCGCATCCTGCCGGGCGATATACGGCTCGTCCGCCAGCGCCAGGCAGCTGTTGAGCGCAGCGGCCAAGCCCCTGTTTTCGCTATGCCGTAAAAGCCGGATGCGGCTGTCCGCACGCGCATAACCCTTTAACTGCCGCCAGGTCTTTTCATGCGAACCGTCGTCGCAGATATAAAAGGTGAGATCGGTATAATCCTGCGCCAATATGGAGGCAACAGATTGTTCCAGCTGCCCTGCGTCAGGGTTATATACCCCCATAATCACGGCGACCTGCGCCTGTGCCATCCGGCCCATCCCCCTTCAAAAAACTTGTTCCCGGCATGCCCTGCTGCTGCGGCGGCTGTATGTATTTTGCCCCTGTGCCGCGCAAATAAAACTGTCCTCACCGGTTTTACAGCCTGCCGCTTTATTCGTTTTCATTATAAAAAGCCCGGATCGCCGTTTTGAGCAGGATATAAAGATCAAGCGCCGGCGACCAATGCTCGATATAATATAAATCATACCGGGCCCGCTCGGTGATGGAGGTATCCCCCCGCAGCCCATGGATCTGCGCCCAGCCGGTCATGCCGGGTTTTACCTGATGCTTTACCATATACCGGGGAATGGTTTCCCGGAACTGCTCGGCATAACAGGCGATCTCTGGCCGGGGCCCTACCATGCTCATTTCCCCCTTGAGCACATTGAACAGCTGGGGCAGTTCGTCGATACTCAGCCGCCGGATCAGACGTCCGAACCGGGTGCGCCTGGCGTCATGCCTGGCGGTCCAGCCGTCGCTGGGGGCATCCTTGCGCATCGAGCGGAATTTATACATAGTAAACGGCTTGCATCCCATTCCCAAACGCTCCTGCCTAAAGATGGCCGGGCTGCCCATCGTCAGACGGATGACCAGCCATACCAGTCCCATGACCGGCGCTGCAGCCACAATCGCAGCCAACGCCGCTATGATATCAAACAACCGCTTGGCAGCTGCCGCAAGCGGATTCGCAAGCGGGATCCGGCGCAATGTCATCACCGGCATCCCATCCACTTCTTCCCACTGCGGATTGCTCGGGATACAGGAAAAGAATGCCGGGATCACATGGACCTTTATCCCATTCTTTTCACAGTCCGCCATGACCTGCTGCATTTTCGGGTATTCTTCCAGTTCGAGCGCAACGACCACCTCGTCCACCCCGCCTTTTTGCAGCCAACTGCCCAACGAAGGAATGTCGCCAATGACCGGCACCCCCTGCACCTGCCCGGCCTGCGCGGTATCGCTCAGGCAACCGGTGAACCGGTAGCCAAAATTGGGATTGCGCCCAATCCGCCTGACAAAATCTTCCGCCAGCCCCCCGCTGCCTACCAGCAGGATAAATTTCAGGTTGTATCCCTTTTTCCGCAGCAGCCGCAGGGCAGACCGCAGGCATACCCGCTGTATCCCCATGATAGCCGGCAGGAACAATGCAAAAAACAACAGGCATAACCGTGAATAATGCGTCTGGTTTGCCATATATAAAAAAGTAAACAGGGAAATGATCCCCAGGCTGTTTGTTTCCAGCAGGATGAGCAGTTCTTTGGGAAGCCTGTCGCTCCTTTTGGAACGGTATCCGCCGAACAGGCAGAAAAAGAAGGTGTATACCGGCACAATAAAGACCAGCAGCCGCAGGTAATCCGGATAACGCAGATGGTACGGGTCGGCTGCAAAAAAAGAGAACCGCACCGCATACGCAGCCGTCAAAGCCAAAAGCAGGCAGCTCCAGTCGATTGCCAGCAGCAGCCCGTTAAATATTTTTTGGTTTTGTTTGACCATATCCCCTTCCCCGCCCTATTGTTGGAATTTCACCCTGCCGGGAAAATCAGCCGGCAGCCCACCGCCAAAAGCGGGCGGCCCAAACGCCGTTTTCCCCACCGCAGGTGGCCGCAGCCATGCGTTCCGCCTGGCCGCAATGCTTTTATTATGTGGGCGCAAAATCCCAAAGTCAAGCTTTACAAGCGCTTTTCCAGCCATTTCATCGTTTTGCTTCCAGCTGTGCCCAGACTTTTTTACTATTTTTTAATTTCCATATATTGGAAAATTTTTGTTGCAATTTTTTTCTTTCAACACATAAAAAAGCCTTCCATATTCCACATATGGAAGGCTTTTTTGCTTGTTTGGCTGTGCTGGGGACGCCGGGCAGCGCCGGCCTTATAAAATGATACAGATCAGCCCGGTGCATCCGTCGTTGATGATGCGTTCGATCGTTTCCTGCAGTTTCATGCGCGCATCCCCCGGCATCCGGTACA
>CALXGW010000132.1 GCA_944387965.1 uncultured Anaerotruncus sp.
TTCGAACCCACGGCCTTTCGCTTAGGAGGCGAACGCTCTATCCTGCTGAGCTACAGAGACTTATATGAAATTGAATTGGTAACTATCACTTTTGGCTTCGAGTTGATTGGTTGAGCACAACCTTAGGAGGCTCGTGCTCTATCCAACTGAGCTACTGGGACATATGAAATTTTGGAGTTCCACGGCTCACCAAAAGGGATAACTTTAGGTTCTCTTAGGAGGGGCTTGTTATATCCATTTAACTACGGGGGCAAATGGGTTGCGGCCAGCCTGAAATGAGATCCACTGGGGAATACAGGCATTCCCATCAGGGGCGACGCGCTTTTTATTATAATCCTGGGAAAACGGTTTGTCAACCGGTTTCCCGGCAGGCGCTGTCATGTTGTAAAGCATGCGTTTGGCCGAAAAAATCTTTTGAGATAAAATTTGAAAAAAAGAGCAGGATACTTTTAAATAATATAAAAATGTGGTATAGTATATTTGTATACGCATATGGCAGGCTGCCAACTGCGTGGCCATTTGGCAAAAGGGGGATCCATAACTCCCGCATCATGCGGGAAACAGGATGCGATATGAGGACGGGCGCATTGCGCCAAAAAAGGAGGAACCCGGCGTTTTATGATCCGTGAAAAGTCGTGCGGGGCATTGGTGTACCGCAAAAAACAGGAAAAATATGAATTGTTATTGATCAAACACCGCTGCGGCGGGCATTGGTCTTTTCCAAAGGGACATGTGGAATCTGGGGAAAACGAATTCCAGACAGCGTTGCGCGAAATCAAGGAGGAAACCGGGCTGGATGTCGATCTGCATGACGGATTCCGCCAAAGCGTGGAATATTTTCCCAAGCCGCATATCAAAAAACAGGTGGTCTATTTTTTGGCCAGCCCGAAGGCGGATGATACTGTCACAAAACAGGATGAAGAAATCAGCGAATACCGCTGGTGCCTGCTGGATGAAGCCGACCGTTTGGTCACCTTTAAAAATGATAAGCACCTGATCCATGA
The DNA here is from genome assembly GCA_944387965.1 of uncultured Anaerotruncus sp. Classification (GTDB taxonomy): domain Bacteria; phylum Bacillota; class Clostridia; order Oscillospirales; family Ruminococcaceae; genus Anaerotruncus. The sequence goes on from CALXGW010000132.1 coordinate 1,005, forward strand.
AGCCCAGCGTTACCTTTCCCACAAAGCTTAGAAAATTTTGGCGACGCGCCGTCCAGGCGCGTTTTCTCTAAAAATTGGTATCAAAAAGTACAGGAGGAGTTGCCTTGAGCAGCTATATGAAGAAAAAACCATCGTATTTTTCGTTCCCGGCGCGTACAATCGCCTTGAGTTTTGCCGCCGTCATCCTGACGGGGACCTTGTTGCTGATGTTGCCGGTATCCAGCCGGGAACGGGTATTTTCCCCATTTTTGGATTGCCTGTTTACCGCCACTTCGGCCACCTGCGTGACCGGCTTGGTGGTATACGACACCTATACCCATTGGTCCGCCTTTGGGCATTGCGTCATCCTTTCACTCATCCAGGTCGGCGGGCTTGGGCTGGTGACGCTGGCTTCCTTTTTCAGCGTGATGATCGGCAAAAAACTGGGCCTGCGCCAGCTGCATACCGCCCAGGAATCGGTCGCGTCGATCGATGGGGACGTTTCCACCCTGCTGAAGGTGGTCATCCTGACGTCTCTGGTGGTGGAAGGGGCGGGCGCGCTGTTGCTAATGGCGGTTTTCGTCCCGGATTTTGGCGCGTACGGCGTGTTTATGGCCGTGTTTACTTCGGTTTCCGCGTTTTGCAACGCGGGGTTTGACCTGCTCGGCTGTGTGGAGCCGTACTGCTCGCTGGTCTATTATAACGACAACCCCCTGGCGCTGGGGACGATCGGCGCGTTAATCATCATCGGCGGGATCGGGTTCATCGTAATCTTCGACCTCCTGCGCTACCGCCAGACCAGGAAGCTGACCCTGCACACCCGGGTCGTGCTGGTAGCGACAGCCATCCTGATCCTGGCCGGGACGGCGTTGATCGCCGTATGCGAATGGGATAACCCCGAAACGTTGGGCGCGCTGCCCAGCACGGCGCAGAAGCTGGGGGCATCCTGGTTCCATTCGGTCACCTGCCGGACGGCTGGGTTTAACTCCATCTCGATTTCCGGGCTGCGGGATATTGGCAAGATCATTTCTTCGGTGCTGATGTTTATCGGCGCGGCGCCCGGCTCGACCGGCGGCGGCATCAAATGCACCACCGCCGCGGTGATTTTTATGACTGTCTATTCGGTCATCCGCGGGGATGAGGATACGACCATCTTTCGGCGCAGGGTGGAAAAGGGCGCGGTGTATAAATCGCTGGCGGTGTTCATGCTGGCGATGGTAGCCGTCTTTGTGACGGCTGGCTGCATCATGGCCACCATGCAGCATACCCATGCCGTGACCGGCCCGGACGCGCTGCTGGAAAGCGTTTCCGCGTTTGCGACAGTGGGGCTTTCGGCCGGGGTTTCGGGGGTTGCAAACCCGCTGGTCAAGGGGCTTTTGATCTTTTTGATGTATATCGGGCGCTTGGGGCCGGTTTCGTTCCTGCTTTCGCTGGCCATGCGCGCCCAGTCCAACCGCAGGGCGGTGGTGCCTGACGGGAAGATCCAGATCGGCTGACGGGGTATTGCAAAACAGCAGAAAAAACGGCAGCCCCGGGGCAGGGGCTGCCAAAATATGATTGGATGGCTGTGGGTCAAATAAAAAGGTTCAGTGCATCATATATTCCACGCTGTCCAGGACATTGCCAAGGGTCTTGATGGCTTTGGATGCGTTGCGTTTGAGCTTTTTTCCGGCCTGCCCCCTGCCGTTATGGGCGAGCATATATGCGGCTGTCCCAGCCGCCATTGCGACCGCGACCCCGGTCATCGCTGTAGTTGCAGCTTTGTTCATCAGGATACCACCTCTCTTGAAAATTTTTGAGCAGCTTTGCCCCATGGCAGGGACACAAAGCCCCGGCCATGCGGTACAGGTTTAGTGTAACCAGCTTTCGGGCCGTACATCCAGCCATGTTTTGGTATTCGTTCGCCGTTTGGTCCCGGCGGCCGGCTGCATCCATTTTTTGACGATTCAAAGGAGAATTTTATGGAAAACAGACCAGCGCGTGCAGCTGCAATCCATGGTATGGCCGGTTTTGGACGCAGTTCCCTTTCGGTTGTGATCCCTACACTTTCCGCCATGGGAGTGCAGGTCTGCCCAATCCCTACCGCTGTGCTTTCTACCCATACCGGCGGGCTTGGGGATGTGGAATACCGGGATCTCACGGATTATATCCGCCCTTGTGTGGAACACTATAAACGTCTTGGCCTGGATTTTGAAGCGATCTATTCCGGCTTCCTTTCCAACCCGGCGCAGGCGGATGAAGTGAAGGCGTTTATCGCAGCTTATCCGGATGCGCTGGCGATTGTAGACCCGGTGATGGGCGATCACGGCCGACCGTATTCCACCCGTACACCGGAGCTTTGTGAAAAAATCTGTGAGCTGGTGCAGTGCGCAAATGTCATCACCCCAAACCCCACTGAAGCATATATGCTGCTGCGCGAGCCATACCGGCATGAACCGCTGGTGCGGCAAAAACTCAAAAGCATGCTGGTGCGTCTGTCCGAACTGGGACCTTCCCATGTGGTAATCACCGGGGTGGAGATGGTTTCGGGGGAATGCGCAAATGTGGGATATGACCGGACACGGAATGCATTTTGGTGTGTGCCTTATGATTATGTGCCGACAGCCTATCCCGGAACCGGGGATATTTTTGCCAGTGTACTCACCGGCGCAATGATTACCGGGGACAGTTTCCCGATGGCCATGAGCCGGGCGACCGCGTTTGTTGAGTTGGCGATCAAGATCACCTTCAGTTACGGGTCGGATACGCGGTATGGCGTAATGCTGGAAAAATGCCTGGGATGGTTGACCCAGCGGGAGATCGTCAAAAATTACCAGCTGCTGTAACCGGTAAAAAAGCCCTGGCTGCAAAAACATTGGCAGAGTTTGGCGCAAATGGTATAAAATTGCTTGTCAATCCCGTGAAAAAGGGGTATAATAAGCGCAGTACAATGATGGCCGTTAAAAGGCCGCCTGGTGCGGCGATGCCGTACACACTGTATCATGGGATCATAAACAGCAAAGTGTCCGATGCGGGAAACTCTGAAAAAGATATGGGAGGAGATTTCGATGGGAAAGACCACGTTTATTGCAATGATTGCGCTGCTGATTGCCGTTGCAGGCGCGATCGTCGCCTTTGCCGCTTATTTTAAACGCCGCAGCCAATGCACCCTGTGCGACGATTTTGATGAGGATATGTCCGAGGGCGGCATGGACGACCTGGATTATTATGCAACCCAACTCGACCAGGAAGAACTGGATGACGAGGCAGCCGATGCCGCACCGGCTTCCCAGCAGGAAGAAACGGCCGGCGAGGAAGAAAGCGAAGCTTGATTTTTTAAGGACAGGCTGTGGGGGATTCCCCCCGCAGCCTGTTTTTTTTTGGCGCCTGGTTGACTTTGGGGCCGTTTTGTGCGATACTGGATAGCGAAAACAAAAACTGGGGAGCAACTTTGCTGAGAATGAGTGCACCGCATTCTAAACCCAATGAACCTGTACGGGTAATGCCGGCGTAGGGAGGATATCAGATAGGCTTTTTGCCGCCTTGCCGCTTTGCCCGTATGGGCTGGGCGGCATTTTTCATCCCCTCCAAAAAAATTTTAGGAGGAAAGTTGTATGGGGTACACGACACAGATGGATGCAGCGCGGCAGAAGATCGCTACCGAGCAGATGAAAGCAGTTGCTGCACAGGAAAACATCGCTTTGGAAGAATTGATGGAACTGGTGGCAAAAGGCCAGGTGGTCATCCCAGCCAATAAAAACCACCGCTGCTTAAAGCCGAGCGGGATCGGCAGGCGGCTGACCACCAAGATCAATGTCAATCTGGGCACATCGCGCGATTGCCTTGACCTGGATGTGGAAATGCAGAAAGTGATGAGCGCCATCGACCTCGGCGCACAGGCCATCATGGATCTTTCCTCCTTTGGGGACACCCAGGTATTCCGCCGGCGGCTGACTGCCGAATGCCCGGCTGTTTTGGGGACCGTGCCGATTTATGACGCAGTCGTCTATTATCACAAAGCCCTCAAAGCCATCACCCCGCGCGAATGGATCGACGTTTTCCGGATGCATGCCGAAGACGGGGTGGATTTTATGACCGTCCACTGCGGCATCAATAAAAATACAGCCGAACGGTTCAAACAATGCAAACGCCATACCAATATCGTTTCCCGCGGCGGCAGTATTATTTTTGCGTGGATGATGCTGACCGGTCATGAAAACCCGTTTTTTGAATTTTATGATGAAATCCTGGATATCTGCCGGGAATATGACGTCACATTGAGCCTTGGGGACGCCTGCCGCCCAGGGTCGATTGAGGATGCGGGGGATATCTCGCAGATCGAAGAATTGGTCACCCTGGGAGAACTGACCCGCCGGGCCTGGGAAAAGGATGTCCAGGTGATGATCGAAGGGCCGGGGCATATGCCGCTTGACCAGATCAAAGCCAATATGGAGATCGAACAGACCGTCTGCAAAGGGGCGCCGTTTTATGTGCTCGGGCCGCTGGTGACCGACGTGGCGCCGGGGTACGACCATATCACCGCCGCCATCGGCGGGGCGATCGCCGCGACCTATGGCGCGAGCTTTTTATGCTATGTGACGCCCGCAGAACATCTGCGGCTGCCCACGGTGGAGGATGTACGGGAAGGGATCATCGCTTCAAAAATCGCAGCGCATGCAGCCGATATCGCCAAAGGCATCAAAGGCGCCAAAGATTGGGACTACCAGATGAGCCAGGCGCGCCGGGAACTGGATTGGGAAAAACAGTTTTCGCTGGCGATCGACGGCGGCATAAAGGCGCGGCAATACCGGGCGCAATCCACCCCGGCCAATGAAGATACCTGCACCATGTGCGGCAAGATGTGCGCGGTACGCAATATGAACAAAATCCTGCGGGGCGAAAATGTAGACATTATGGACTGACCCGGCAGTTTGCATTTTCCTGCCTCTTGACCTGTATCATATCCAAACGCCCCGCTTCCTTTTTTGGAAGCGGGGCGTTTTTTTCGCGGATACCAGTTATCCCGAATATGTGGGAAAGCAATGGTACAGGTTATTTGGGGCCTGCAAATTACTTATTAGCTTTGTGTTCCCGCTGCCGGTGTTCTTCCCGGAACCGGCGCACAGCTTCCCGGAAGGTACGGCAGGAGTCCTCGCCATGCGGCAGGCGCATGGTGGGGAAAGCGTCCAGCAGGCGGCGGTGCAGCAGGTTGGTGCGCCCAAGCGATTCCAGTTTCCCGCGCAGGCGCGCGCCTTCTGCGCTTCCCAAAATGGCGTCCAGTTTTTCCGCAGGGCTCAACCCCCGGAACAGTTCAAACTGCAGCCGGCCCTGGGAAACAGCGGCTTCGGCGTGCCCACGGGCCTGCGCAAAGATTTTTTCCATCTCCTGCAGTTTCCCGGAAACCTGCAGGGCGGTGCGCACCGAGAGATACAGGTCCACCGCCAGAAGGGTGGTGCAGGAGGATGCCCACCAGACCATCGTGACCAGCGAAAACTGACTAAGCCAACCGCGTACCAGCGGATGGATGCCGTACAGCAGCACAACCCCCAGCAGCCCGAACAGGGTGGAATTGAGCAGGCACACCCGTCCATGCAGCTGGAAACGGTGGCCGGAATAATCCCACCATTTGGTGTGGAACAGTGTTTCCAGCAGCCAGCCGGTGATATACTCCAGCACACTGGTCACCACCATACCGCACAGGAAAACCAGCGGCAGGCTGCCGGAAAGCGGGGTCAGGCAGCCCAATACCGCCAGCGCCCCAAATCCATACACCGGGCAGACCGGCCCGTTGAGAAAGCCCCGGTTGATAAAATGGCCGGCTGGGATCGAGCAGTAAATACATTCACAGCACCATCCCAAAAAGCTGTAAGCAAAAAACAACAGGATGATCCGGCAAGCTTCCACGCCCATAGATTCCCCTCCCGACAGATACCCTTACCATTTGATCGACATTGCATAATCGGACGCGCTCTCGTCCAGGCCATATTCCGGCGCATAAGGGGTTTGCGGCAGGTTCTTTTTCTCCCAGGGGGCTTCCGGGGCAGCCCCTTCGATGGCCGCCGCATTGGCCAGCATCAGCTTGATGCGGTTTTCCTGGTTGATCCGGGTCGCGCCCGGGTCGTAATCCACCGCGACGATATTTGCCTGTGGGTTGCGCTCTTTAATCAGCCGCATCATCCCCTTGCCGACGATATGGTTCGGCAGGCATCCGAACGGCTGGGTACACACGATGTTGCAGGTACCCTGTTCGATCAGTTCGAGCATCTCAGCGGTCAGCAGCCAGCCTTCCCCCATCTTGACGCCATGGCCGATATACCCTTTGGTCAGATCGACCGTGTGCGGGAAATAACCGCCCGGACGGAAGGTACCTTCCTCTTCGACCGCTTCGATCACATCCCACTGCTTTTTAATCAAAAAGCGGTAGATGAATTCAAACACCTTATGGCGCAGTTTGGTATGCAGCCCATACAGCTTATGATCCATCAGCAGGTTATAGACGCAGTACAGGCAAAAGTCCATCAACCCCGGCACGACGGCTTCCGCCCCCTCGGACAACAGGAAATCCTCCAAATTGTTGTTGCCGAGCGGTGAAAACTTGACATAGATTTCCCCAACGATCCCTACCCGGGTCTTTGGGCTGCCCTGACGGGGCAGGGCGGCGAAATCACGGATGATCTCCCGGTAATTGGCCTTGACCTGCCGGTAACGGACCAGGCCCCGCCCGCGCATCTCCTCGGTCAGCCGCGCCGCCCACCGGTCGACCAGCGCTTCGGAGGAACCCGGCTCGACTTCATAAGGGCGGCACTGGTTATGCAGCAGCATCAACAGGTCGCCGTAAGTGATCGCATAAAAGATTTTATCGAGCATCACCGGCGTCAGCGAAAAGCCGGGGTTGCTCTCCATATTGCCCACCGAAAGGGAAATAACAGGGATATATCCCATACCGGCTTTGTGCAACGCTTTGCGCAGCAGATGGATATAGTTGGACGCACGGCAGCCGCCGCCCGTCTGGGAGATCATCAGCGCTACTTTATGCAAATCGTATTTGCCCGATTCCAGCGCGTCGATCATCTGCCCGATGACCAGCAGCGCCGGATAGCAGGTGTCGTTGTGGACATTGCGCAGCCCGGCGTCCACCACCGATTTGCCGGTATTTTCCAGCAGCTCGCATTTGTACCCGTACTCCCGCAGGATGTTGAGCATCAATTTAAAATGGATGGGCAGCATGGTGGGCACCAAAATGGTATAATCCTTTTTCATTTCCCGGGTAAACAGTACCCGCCCCTCAGACTCCGGCATGCGCACGCCTCCTTTCTTCCACCGCTTCCAGCAGGCTGCGGATCCGGATCCTGACCGCGCCAAGGTTGGTGATTTCATCAATTTTCAGCTGGGTATAAAGCTTGCCTTCGCGTTCCAAAATCTCGCGCACCTCGTCGGTGGTGATCGCATCGATGCCGCAGCCGAAGGATACCAGCTGCACCAGCTCCATATCCGGCTGGCTGCATACATATTTTGCCGCGTTATACAGCCGTGAATGGTAGGTCCACTGGTTGAGCACATGCACCTTCACCGGCTCCACCAGGTCGGCCACACAGTCCTCGCTGACCACAACGATATCAAACGAAGCGATCAGCTTGTCAATGCCGTGGTTGATCTCCGGGTCGACATGGTACGGCCGTCCGGCCAGCACCACGATCTTTTTGCCATGTTCGCGCGCCCAGGCGATCGCTTCCCGCCCTTTTTGCTTGTTGTCCACCATCCAGGCGTTATATGCCTCGTAGGCGACACGGGTAGCGCGCCGCACCTCCCGCAGCGAAAGGCTCGGGAAATCGTTCCAGAGCTGGCCGTAAATTTTATCCGCAAAGGTTTTTTCCAGATGGATGCCCAGGTGCGGATATAAAAATTTAATCCGCGCATCCGACAGTTCCGCCACATTCGCCCGCAGCAGTTCGGGATAATAGGCGACGACCGGGCAGTTGAAATGGTTATCCCCTTTGTGCTCGTCAAAATTATAGGTCAGGCAGGGATAAAAGATATTGGTGACCCCTTTTTCCAACAGGTTTTGAATATGCCCATGCAGCAATTTCGCCGGATAGCAGACGGTATCCGATGGGATGGAAAACTGGCCTTTGATATAGGTGTCCCGGGTGGAGATATCGGATAAAACCACTTCAAAGCCAAGCTCAGTGAAGAACGCATGCCAGAACGGGATATTTTCCAGCATATTGAGCCCCAGCGGCAGCCCGATCGTACCGCGTTTGCCCGGTTTGGAATCCATCAGCGCCCGGATTTTTTCCAGTTTATATGCGTACATGTTCGGTAGTTCTTCCCGTTTTTCCTGCCCGAGCGGACGTTCGCAGCGGTTGCCGCTGATATATTTTTTCCCGCCGCCGAACGAGTTGACCGTCAGGTTGCAGTGGTTGCCGCAAAGCCCGCAGACGGCGGATTTGGAGGTATGTACGAATTCTTTGAGCTGCTCGAGGGAAATGAGCGAGGATTGTTCCAGCCCGAGCGATTTGGCATACAGCGCCGCGCCGTACGCCCCCATCAGCCCGGCAATCGAAGGCCGGATGACATCCCGGTGCAATTCCAGTTCAAAACTGCGCAGCACGGCGTCATTATAGAAGGTGCCGCCCTGCACAACGATATTTTTCCCCAGTTCATCGGCCGAAGCCGCGCGGATGACCTTGTAAATGGCGTTCTTTACCACCGAAATCGAGATGCCTGCCGAGATATCCTCGACCCCGGCCCCCTCTTTCTGCGCCTGCTTGACCGAGGAATTCATAAACACCGTGCAGCGCGACCCCAAATCGACCGGATACTGTGCGAACAGCCCCAATTTTGCAAATTCCGCCACGTTGTACCCCATCGACTGTGCAAAGGTGCTGATGAACGACCCGCAGCCGGAGGAACATGCCTCATTGAGCATGATGGAATCGATCGAATCGTTGCGGACCCGGAAACATTTGATGTCCTGCCCGCCGATATCCAAAATGAAATCCACATCCGGGTTAAAATGCCGCGCGGCGCGGAAATGCGCCATCGTTTCCACCAGCCCGGCATCGACCGAAAAGGCGTGGCGGATGATATCCTCGCCATAACCGGTCGCCGCGCTGCCGCGGATACGGATGCGGCCCTCGCACCGGGGCAGCAGTTCAGCCAGCTGGCTGCGGATGACTTCCACCGGGTTGCCTTTGTTGGCCGCATAATATTCATACAGGATTTTGCCATCCTCGCCGATCAATACCAGCTTGGTCGTCGTACTCCCGCAGTCGATGCCAAGGTACGCATCGCCCTGGTACTCATCCAGCGGCAGATGCGCGACCGAAGCTTTTGCATGCCGGTTCAAAAAGGCGGCGTATTCATCGGCATTTTCAAACAGCGGCGACAGCCGTTTGGCGCTGGGCGCCTCGCCGACTGCCTGTTCGATCCGGTCGACCAGTTCGGCATAGGTCATCGGCTGGGCGGCCTTTTCGGCATAGATCGCGCTGCCGATCGCCACCGCATACCGGCCCATATCCGGAAATACCGCATTTCCCGGGGAAAGTTTGAGCGCGCGGACAAATTCCCGCTGCAAAGCCTTGAAAAAGTAAAGCGGGCCGCCTAAAAACACCACTTTGCCGGTGATCCGGCGTCCCTGCGCCAGCCCGGTGATCGTTTGGTCAACCACTGCCTTAAAGATCGACGCGGCGATGTCTTCATGCCGCGCGCCCTGGTTGAGCAGCGGCTGGATATCGCTTTTGGCAAATACGCCGCAGCGGGATGCGATGGTATACACCTTTTCGCTCGCCAATGCCAGCGTGTCCAGTTCCTCCGGCGTCACGTCCAGCAGGGTGGCCATCTGGTCGATGAACGCGCCGGTACCGCCCGCACAGGAACCATTCATCCGTTCCTCCAGGCCGCCGGTAAAAAAGATGATCTTTGCATCCTCGCCGCCCAGCTCGATCACCGTGTCGGTGTCCGGCTCAAAGGTCTTGATGACCTCGCCGGTCGCAAAGACCTCCTGCACAAACGGCAGGTTTGCCGCCTTTGCCACACCCAGCCCAGCCGAACCCGAAAGGGCGACGGTGAACGGCTTATCGCCGATCACATCCTTTGCCTTGCGGATGAGTTCCAGCGTTTTGGGACGCACCTGTGAAAGATGTCGCTCATACTGCTCATACACGATATCGCCGCTTTTGACTACAACGATTTTGACCGTTGTGGCGCCGATATCAATCCCGATTGTCATTCCCATAATGTATCCAATTCCCTTTCCCGGCTTGGGACTGTTTCCCCCGAAAGCGGCCAAACCGGAAAGCGGCTTTCGGCGGCAGCGCCTTTCCCTTTGTTCCCAGCCGGTACGGATAATCCCGGCAGGGAAAAACGCGCCTTCATTTTTACATATCATTTTAATATTAACACGTTTTTTAAATAAGGTCAATTTTCAAAAAATGTAAATTCCCCTAAAATAGTATACTTTATACCGCCATACGGGCAGCGTCCTGCCAAACCGCCAAAAAATGCCTGCCCAACGTTTGATGCCGGGCAGGCATTTTTACAGCTATGATACCGGTCGGTCCCCTTTTTGCGCCTTGATGACCTTCATCCGGCCAAATTCTTCCCGCTCTTTTTCCTCGAGCGCGTCGGTAATAAAGCGCACCGTTTCCTGATACCGGGGGATCACGATATTTTCCAGCGCATTGGCGCGGCGCTGGGTCTTGCGGATCGCATTTGCCAGCCGGTAGATACTGTTTTCCACCTCTGCGAGGACCGCTGTGATCTGTTTGACCTTCTGGAAACAGACATAGGCATAATCAAACCGGGAATTGGTCTTATCCAGACCGTAACACATCTGTGGTTCCTGCGGCTCGAGATGTACGGTCGGGATCTCCACCCCCATCACGCTGCGGTAGGTCACCGTCACCCCGTTATCCACCGGGATGGCCGATGCAGCCTCCTCCACCACGCCCAAAGTGACATTTGCATCCTGCAGCGCTTCATATGCCTGCCGGTAGGCGCCGCTGATCTGCCCGCGCAGTTCCTTGGCTTTGTCGATCAGCTGCATCATCTCGCGGATCAGGATATTACGTTTGCGGTCGAGCAGCGCAAACCCCGACGTGGAAAGCTGCAGCGATTTCTGCACTGCCATCAGGTTGCCTTTGGTGGGTGTGATATTGAACCCGTCAGCCATCCTTTACCGCCTCCTTCCTTCCAATCGCCCCGTCATCCCGCCGCCTGGACGGGCGCTGGCGCATCTTCGGCCAGCCCAAATTTTTCTGCGTCCTGCTGCGGCCGGTAAAACTCGTCGAGCACCTTGCCGCTCACCCGGTCGAGCTCTTCCCTGGGCAGCAGCGAAAGCAGCAGCCAGCCCAGGTCCAGCGTTTCTGCAATGCTCCGGTTTTCGGTGAACCCCTGGTCGACAAAATGCTTTTCAAACATCCGCCCGAACAGCATATATTTCTGGTCGATCTCGGAAAGTTCCTCCTCGCCGATCACGCTGGCCAATGCGCGCGCATCCTGTACCTTTGCATAGGACGCAAACAGCTGGTTGGAGCAGTCGGCATGGTCCTGCCGGGTAAACCCTTCGCCGATCCCGTCCTTCATCAGGCGGGACAGGGAGGGCAGCACCGATACCGGCGGGTATACGCCCGTCTGGTCAAGCTGGCGGTCGAGCACGATCTGCCCTTCGGTGATATACCCGGTCAGGTCGGGCACCGGATGGGTGATATCATCGTTGGGCATGGTCAGGATCGGCACCTGCGTCACCGAGCCGGAAGACCCTTCGATGATACCCGCCCGTTCATATAGGGAAGCCAGGTCGGAATACAGATATCCCGGGAACCCTTTCCTGCCGGGGATCTCCCCTTTGGAAGAGGAAAATTCCCGCAGCGCTTCACAATAGGAGGTGATATCGGTCATAATGACCAGCACATGCATCCCCAGTTCAAATGCCAGATATTCGGCTGCCGTCAATGCGCACCGCGGGGTCAAAATCCGTTCGATGATCGGGTCGTTGGAGAGGTTCAGGAACATGACCACCTTGTCCATGACCCCGGCCTGCACAAACGAACGCCTGAAATAATCCGCCACATCGTTTTTGACCCCCATTGCGGCAAATACGATCACAAAATTCCCGGCATCCGTCCCGGAAAGCCGCGCCTGGCGCACGATCTGTACCGCCAGTTTGTTGTGGCTCATCCCGGAACCGGAAAAAATCGGCAGTTTCTGCCCACGGATCAGGGTGGCCAGCCCGTCGATGGTCGAGATGCCGGTGTTGATATAATTGCGGGGATATACCCTTGCCACCGGATTCATCGGCTTGCCGTTGATATCCGCTGTTTTCTGGCAGAAAATCTCGCCCAGGCCGTCAATCGGATGGCCGGAGCCGTTAAAGGTGCGGCCCAGCAGCTCCGGGGAAAGCGGCATTTCGACCGGCCGGCCCAGCAGGGTGGTGCGGGTGTTGCCGAGCGACATGCCGGACGTCCCTTCAAACACCTGGATCACTGCGCAGTCCCCTTCGATCTGTACCACCCGGCCATACCGTGTCTGCCCGTTTTCCAGCTGCAGGCAGACCATCTCTTCAAAAGCCGCAGCCGGTACCCCCCGTAAAGCCACCAGAGGGCCGTTGATCTCATTTAACCCTATGAATTGCAGCATGAGCAAACGCCCTCCTTTCTCAAACAGGCTGCTGGATCTGGCTGAGTTTCTCGTCAATCTGGGTATAATACAGATCGAACGCTTCCAGCCGGTCGTTCGGCACATCATATTTGATCTTGATGATCGATTCGGAAAGCCCGGTTTCCAGGATCTCCGAAACCGGTACCCCGCGCTCCACCATTGCTTTTGCCTTCTGATAAAAATAAAGCATGATTTCCATCATTTTCAGCTGTTTGGGAAGCGGCACATAGGTATCGTCCTTATGGTAGGCATTCTGCTGCAAAAATCCCACCCGGATCATCCGTGCGGTTTCCAGGATCAGCTTCTGGTCGTCCGGCAGCACATCCGAACCGATCAGCTTTACGATCTCCATCAGCCGGCTTTCTTCCAGCAGCAGGTTGGAGATCTCCTGGCGGCAGCGCATGAAGCTGGGGGAAATATTTTTGCGGTACCACGGCGCAAGGTCCTCCAGATATTCGCTGTAGCTGGACGTCCAGTTGATCGCCGGGTAATGGCGGGCATACGCCAGGCTTTTATCCAGCGCCCAGAAACACCGGACAAACCGTTTGGTGTTCTGGGTGACCGGCTCGGAGAAGTCGGCGCCCTGGGGGGACACCGCCCCGATGATTGTCACCGAGCCTTCCTGTCCCGAGAGGGTGCGCATATAACCGGCACGCTCATAGAACTGGGAGATGCGGCTCGGCAGATAAGCCGGGAACCCTTCCTCAGCCGGCATTTCCTCCAGCCGGCCGGACAGCTCCCGCAGCGCTTCGGCCCAACGGGAGGTGGAATCGGCCATCACCGCCACATGGTATCCCATATCGCGGTAATATTCCGCGAGGGTGATGCCGGTATAGATCGAAGCTTCCCGCGCTGCCACCGGCATATTCGAGGTATTGGCAATGAGCACGGTGCGGTCGGTCAGCGGTTTGCCGGTCTTCGGGTCGATCAGTTCCCCGAATTCCTTGAGCACCTGGGTCATTTCATTGCCGCGTTCCCCGCAGCCGATATATACGATGATGTCCGCGTCGCTCCATTTGGCCAGCTGATGCTGGGTCATGGTTTTGCCGGTGCCGAACCCGCCCGGGATGGCGGCCGTACCGCCTTTGGCGACCGGGAACAGGGTATCGATCACCCGCTGGCCGGTAATCAGCGGCCGTTCGATCGGCAGGCGTTCGCTCACCGGCCGTGGCTGCCGGATCGGCCATTTTTGTGCCAGCGCCAGTTCATGCCGCCCGCCTTGGCTGTCCTCCACCACGGCGACCGGTTCCAGGACGGTATAAGCCCCGTCTTTTTTTGCCTCCACCACCTTGCCGCTCAGCCCGGCAGGGCAAAGGGCGCGGTTTTCGATCAGGGCGTTTTCCTGGACGGTTGCATATACCTGTCCCGGCTGGATATCATCCCCTGGCTTGAGCAGGATTTTTGCATCCCACTTTTTCACAAGGTCCAAAGGGGAAATATCGCTGCCTTCCGGGATAAATGCCCCCGACCCGGCGGCCATTTCCCGCAGCGGCCGTTCGATCCCGTCGAAAATATTCGACAGGATCCCTGGCCCCAGCAGCGCACACAGCGGGCCGCCGCTGCCGTAAACCGGTTCCCCGGCACGCATCCCGGTGGTGCTTTCATAAACCTGAATGGTGGTTTTTTCATCCGAGATATGGATCACTTCACCAACCAGTTTTTTATCCCCGACATAAACCATTTCCATCATCTGCAGGCCGGTAGCCCCCTGGATGGTAACGACCGACCCATTGATCGAATAAATGGTACCACTCGCTTGCAAATGCATCACCCCGCTTTACTCCAGATAAAAATTGGAATTCCGGTAAAACCAGTCCTGCTGGGACTGCAGGGCAGCATCCAGCGTTTCATCCTGTATCGCCCCATGCGCGCGGTCTTCCAGGCGGATCCCGCCGATTGCGATGGTATCGTCCGCCTGGATCCGGCAATCCCCATAAGCTTCTTTTATCTTTTCGGCATATTGCAGGTCTTCCCGGCGCAGGCGCAGGGCAATATCCCCCTGATTGGGGCAGCTTTTTGCCAGTTCTGCCGCCTTTTTGACAAGATATGCCGGATATTCGCTGCCCTGTGTAAACCCGATCAGTTCCACCCGTACGCGGGAAAGCATTTCCGTCAGGTATTGTTCCCGCTGCCGGTAAAGTTCCTGTTTAAGCCGCTGCTTCTCCTGGGCGGCCGCGACGACGGCTTCTTCCTTCATCTGTGCGATCTCGCCCTGTATCTGCCGGTATACTTCGTCAAGCAGGCGGTTTTTTTCCTGGTCGAGTTCCTCCTGCCTGCGTTTTTCCGTTTCTTCGATGATTTTCCGGCTTTGCGCCCCTGCTTTTTCCAGGATCGCTTTTTCAAACAGTTCCAGTTTTTCCTGCGATGTATAATCCATCCCGTTCACCTCGTATCCTGAACGCTATAACTTGATCCCGATCGCTTCATCAATATACCGCCCGATCATCTGGGAAACGTCCCCGGACCCATGCCGGTCCGGGATCTCCACGAGCAACGGCCGTTTCCGGGTCAGTTTATAGTGGTAAGCTTCTGTCGGACAGGTATTGATGAGTTTTTCGGTGATCAAAACGATGCCGATTTCCGGGTCGGCCATCACCCGCCGCAATGCTTCCCGGACCTCCTCTGCGGTGTGGATGACCTCCCCTTCGATCCCGGCCAGGCGCATCCCCATTGCCGTATCCACATTATCACTCAGCGTATAAAACTTCATCTTTTCTACGCTCCTTTGATTCAGTAAAGGGGTGCATTTACAGTTTATTGATTAAAAGGATCGAGATAAGCAGCCCGTACAGCGCCACACCTTCGCCCAGGACCACAAAGATCAACGCTTTACCGAATGCTTTCGGGTCCTCGGAAAAAGCGCCGATCGCTGCCGGTGCGGTGGATGCGATTGCAATACCGGCCCCCAGGCAGCTCAGGCCTGTGGAGAGGGCCGCCGCCAAAAAGCCCAGCCCGTTGCTGCCGGAAACAGCCTGCTGCGCTGCCTGCTCTGCCATTTCCGCCGTTTGGGCAGCTTCAGCCGGGGCTGCAAATACCCCCATCGCCATCGTGACCATCAAAACGGCAGCGATCAGGAACACTCCTGCATTGGCCGCCACCCGTTTCCTGGCTTTCGGGGTATTCCCGGATCTGAACAAAGGGAAAAGCAGCAAGGCTGCGGTGAGGACTGCAATGGTTGGAATCATAAACATAGTCGTAACCTCCTAATCAATCTTTACGGCCTGCCCCAAAAGGCGGCCAATCAGTTTCCGTTTGCAGCGGGGACGACCGAAACCGGGGCAAAGACCCGGCCGTCGCCGTCGAAATAGCGGCTGAACAGCTCATAGAACTCTAGCCGGAGCACCTGGATACCCACGATCAGCCCTTCCATCCCAATGACGAACAGGTTGCCCAGCACGATGACAAAGGGGCTGGCTGCCGCGCCTACCATGTCCGAAAGGGTCATGACCACCATCATCATCCCTGCGTGGCTGAGTACGAACCCGCCGACCCGCAAAAACGACATGGTATTGGAAAAGAAACTCAGTACCACCTCAAACAGCTCAAAAAAGCCGACCATCAGGTAATTGCCCATCCCATCGGCCGGTTTGGCCTTTGCGAGGGATTTGCTCCTGACCAGTTCCCCAAGCGGCTCTTTCATCCAGATCACCAGCAGCGGCAGCAGGATCAGCAGCAGCACATACAACCCGGTAAACGGGTTTTTGCCGAGCAGGGTGCTGGAAACCAGCCCATAAAGTATCGCGCCGTAAAAGACCAGCCCGGCCAGCCCGTTGGCGGAAAAAAGCGCCCGTTCGAGATCATGCTTGCGAAAACCGATATAGATATCCACTGCGATCGATACGCCGATCAGCACCGCACCCATCGCCACAGCGGCAAGCAGGATCATGCTGGTGCTTTCCGGCGCCATCACTTCGACCGGTTTGCCGGGCAGCCCAAGCACTTGGGTATAAAACGGTGTCAGCAGATCTTCAAACCCGAATACCGAGCCGTATAACGTGCCGAAAATGCAGGAAAAAATCCCCACCCGGTTGATGACCCGGCCGATATTCATCCGTTTATACCGCCAGAGCAGCGCCCCGGCAATGACCAGGAGCAGCCCTTGCCCCAAATCGCCGAACATGATGCCGAACAGCAGGCAATAGGTCCACGCAACAAACGGCGTGGGGTCGATATCGTTGTAGGAAGGCAGCCCATACATCTCGACAAACATCTCGAACGGCTGGGCCAGCCAACGGTTCTGCAATTTGGTGGGCGCTTTGAGCCGTTTATCCGAATCATACGGCTTGAGCTCCACTGTGACCCCCTCGATCCCCTGGATGCTTTCGGCAAATTCCTTTGCATGCGCGCTTTCCACAAAGCCGCTCATGTAAAAGACATCCAGGAAATCCCGGTGCAGGACCGCCGCATACCGGCGCAGGGAAAAGGCATCCGACATGAATTTCAGCTGGGTATAAAGCTTGTTGAAGCTGCCCTTTTTCGTGCTGACCAGCTCATCGGCCTGCCGCTCGACCAGCCGGAGCTCATCCTGGTTGCGAGCGATCGTTTCCCGCAGCGCCAAAAGCGCTTCCTCGGGCGTGCCGTGGACAAACCGCGGCAGGTTATACCGCTCGAAATAAAGGGCGGAAAACAAGTCGTCGATTTCCGGGGCATCGTCAGCCAGGGCAAAATAAGCGCACCAGCAATCCTCTTTTTCGGTATCGAACCGGCAGAACAGGAAGGTGCGGTCGTCATAAAGCGCCAGCTTTTGCAGGCTGTCCAGCGGCATCCGCCCGAACCGCGCTTTGACATACCTGCAGGAAAAGATCTCGTCAAACGGCACTTCCAGTTCCGCCAGATGGGACAGGCAGACCAATGCCCCTTCGGCCTGCTCCAACTCGCTTTTCAAAAAATTGCGGCGCTGCCGCAGCACATCCAGGCTGCGCCGGAATTCGTCGCAGAAATCCCGGCTGTATTTTTCCCCGCGCATGTTGAATTTCGACAGCCGCGCTTCATCGGCATATTTGGGCAGGTATTCCGGTGTGATACCCGCATATGCACCGAGATCAGCCATCTGTTTGAGCCGTTCGGCATAAGGGTTCTGCTCCAAAAGCGGTGAAAACCCTTTTGTGCTCGCCGTTTCTGCACGGGGCTTTTCAGGGTGGAAGTCCCCGCGTCCCATACATCGGATCACAACGTCGTCCAGGCATTTGAGATCGCCGATGATATTCACCAGCGACAATTTTACGATCGACATGACGCTTAACCTCTTTTCCTTCGTTTGGCAGGCCCAGCCCGCCGCGTTACATCCGGTAGAGCAGCCGCCTGATCTTCTCCGGCGGCATCCCATACCGTACCCCCTCCACAATGCGGATGATATTTTCCGTTTCCATACCGCGCAGCAGCAGGTATGCAGTAAACACCACCTGCGGATCGGATGAAAACCGCAGCAGGTGCAAATTCACCCGGTAGCGGATATTTTCTGTCTGGTCCTCCAGGAAGGTTTCCTGGGGGTCCAGGTGTTTGCCATAGGCGGTATGGCAAAGGCGCTTCATAAATTCCTGCGCATCGGCAGCTTCGATCAGCTGTTCAAGTTCCCGGCGGTTCAGGCTGCAGGATACCGGGAGCAGCAGCTGCCGGATGGCTTGCGGCCCTGCGTTGAAATATGCCTTCATCCGATAGATGGTGTGCAGGTTCATGACCTCCGCCCGCAGGCTCAGGATCTGCCGCAGCTCCTTGCGGGTGCG
>CALXGW010000133.1 GCA_944387965.1 uncultured Anaerotruncus sp.
GGAATATGATATGATGTCAAAAAATAGTGGGGGGATTTTGCGATGCTTGAAACAAACCGGTTAATCCTGCGCCCATGGTTAGATTCGGACGCAAATGACCTGTATTGCTATGCCAGTTCGCCGGATATCGGCCCGGCAGCTGGCTGGCCTGTCCACACCAGTGCGGAAAACAGCCTTGAAATCATCCGCAATGTGCTTTCAGCGCCGGAAACATATGCCGTGATCCCGAAAAATGTCGGGCATGCCGTCGGAAGCGTCGGATTGATGATCGGGGCTGCCAGCCATATCAGCCTGCCCGATACCGAGGGGGAAATCGGATACTGGATTGGCGTCCCGTTCTGGGGGCAGGGCATGATACCGGAAGCAGTGGACGAGATATTGCGACATGGCTTTCTGGATTTGGGCCTACAAAAAATCTGGTGCGGCTATTTCGACGGCAACCTCAAATCAAAGCGTGTGCAGGAAAAGTGCGGTTTTATCTATCAATATACAAAAGAAAACGTCCCCTGTTCCATGCTGGACGACATGAGGACCGAGCATATTTCTTGCTTAACAAAAGGGCATTGGGAAAAACTCCAAGCACGGCGGTAAAAAGCCGGCCCGAATGGCTGCTTTTAAAAATATATCGCTTTTAAAGCCTTTTTAGCTGTTCCATCATTTGATCTGCCCGTTGTTTTCCCATTTTCCCCACCGCCATATGATAAACCTGCCCCAGTGTCATCCCACCCATCAGCCGGAGCATCGGATGGTTGGCATAAGCGGGGAATTCCCTTTGGAACAGCGCCCGCGCCTTTGGATTGGATAAAATTTCGCCGATTGTGATCTGTCCGTTTCGCAAATTCATACGGATCCTCCCCTAAAAATATGCATTGCCGATGGAAAAAATCTCCCCGGTTTACATAAACTGCCCTGCTTTGGGTATCTTAAACCCGGAGGTGTTTTTTATGGCAAATCAGGATGCCAAGCGTATGCCGCCGGATATCCAGCAATATTTTGATACCCTGCCCCCAATGATTCAGGAAACCCTGACCCAATGCGGTATCCAGTTTTCCTCCCGGGAAGAATTGGAAACCTATGCCAAAAACCTGATGTCAGGAAACTGACTGCCGGCCTCCCTCTGAAAAAGAGCGGGGGCCGGCAGATTTCTTGTAATCAGTCACGGGTCAGGTAACAAACAGACGGGTTAATCCGCCAATTGGCGTCCGGCTGGTATTCCAGCGCCTGTTCCGCCGGCTGTTTTTGTTCCTGCGGCGCCTGCTGGGGACGTGGCCCTGCCATCTGCCCCATGTTCCGGTATGGACGCCTTCCCTGGCCCTGACGGTTTGACTGCATCATAAGCGGCATGCACCTCCTGTACTATTTTATGCGCCGGATATGCCCGCCGTGCGTATCTCCCCATGCCTGCGCGCATTCCCAAACCATTTCCGCCTTTTTTCGACCTTTCTTGACAAATATTACCAAATCATTAGAATAAATGATAGGAAGGAAATTTTACCTGCTTTCAAAAAACAGGAAGGGGAATCTTTATGTCCGACACCGTATACTGGATCTGGTTACAAAATGCGCTCGGTGTAGGGAATCCCAAAGCGGATTGGGTCATTGAGCAGATCGGCTCCCCTGAAAAATTTTATCAAATGACCGAGCAAGCGCTGCGGGATACCGGGATATTTGCGTCCAAGGAGATCCAAAAGATCAAGTCGGCCAAGCTGGAGGACGCCGAAAAGGCGCTGGCCCGTGCAGAAAAATACGGCTATTCGGTCATCACGCCGCCACATCCGGATTATCCCGGCGGTTTCTTACATATCAACGCCGCGCCCTGCGCGCTTTATGCCAAAGGGGATATGTCACATTTGGAAGACGAACTGCTGATTACCATTGTTGGTACCCGTTCAGCCACACAATATGGATTGGACAGCGCATTCCGTCTTGCTTATGACCTGGCGGCAGCCGGCTGCACAGTGGTCAGCGGCCTTGCCACCGGGATCGACTGCGCTGCACATGAAGGCGCTTTGGCTGCCGGCGGACGGACCATCGGCCTGCTCGCCTGCGGTATGGATATTGATTATCCGCGCGCCAGCCACGATTTGAAGGAACGCATCTTACAGGCAGGCGGTTGTTTTTTCAGCGAATTCCCGTTCGGGATGCGTGCCTTCGCCCCGAATTTCAATATCCGCAACCGTTTGGTGGCCGGGATCTCTTCCGGCGTGCTGGTGGTGCAAGCGCCTGAGAAAAGCGGCGCGCTCAACACCGCCCGGCATGCGATGGAACAAGGCAAGGACATCTTCGCTGTACCGGGTGAAATTTTCGATAAAAGTATGGTGGGCTGTAACCGTCTGATCCAGGATGGATGCAAGATGGTGCTGAACGTCTATAGCATTTTGGAGGAATATAAGGGCCGTTTCCCGGATAAGATCGACCCTGCCCAGATCGTGCGGAAGATCCAGGCAGCTTCGCGCAAAAATACCCCCACCCCGCACAACCTGCCCCGCAAGGTTATCCCCGTAACCCCAGCTTCCGAACCTTCCAATATCGGGATGGTGGCGCAGGAGACGTTTACGCCTGTGCGCAAATATTCCGATGAGGAACTTTCCCGGATGGAGCTCTCTGAAACTGCAAAGAAAATTTATCAGACGCTCGACGCCCAGCCGGCGGACTGTGAAACGCTAGCACAATCGACCGGGATCAGCGCCAGCACGTTGATGGCCGGGCTGACCGAACTGGAACTCTCAGGGTTGGCTCAGTGCCACCCTGGGAAACGTTATACCGCCCTGCCAAAAATCTGAACCGGTATGCAAAACCCATAGATAAAACGATCCCCGGCCCCGCTTACCGCAGTGCCGGGGATTTTTACTGACAGAAATATTCCCATTGGGTATCTTACAGCAGATGTGCGCGCAGTTCCTCGCCGGATTTTTCCGAAAGTAACGCAGGCGCCACATCAAATACGCTTTTTGCCCCTGTCTGGCCGGCTTTTGACATCCGGTATGCAGCGCGGGCATAGCAGACCAGCACGCTCGAAGTGAATTCCGGGTTGGAATCCAGCTTCAGCGCATATTCGATCACATGTTTGCAGCCGCTCTCCCCGGTTTCCCCGCTGCGGATGACAAACCCGCCGTGCGGCATACCGGCATGCTCGGCTTTGAGCTGCTCTTCCGAAATGAAATGGATGACGGTATCATACTCGTCAAAATAATTGGGCATGGTTTTGATCGCCTGTTCGATCGCGGACAGGTCTGCGCCTTCTTCCGCCACAACAAAGCACTCGCGCAGATGTTTCTCCCGGGTGGTCAGCTGCGGCTGCGCGCCCGAACGCACCGCTTCCATCGCCTTTTCAATGGGGACGGTGTACTGGATCGCATTTTTCACCCCAGGCACCCGCCGGATTGCATCCGAATGGCCCTGGCTGACCCCTTTGCCCCAGAAGGTATAGGTTGCGCCGTCCGGCAGGACCGATTCCGCATAGATGCGGTTGAGCGAAAACAGGCCCGGATCCCAGCCCACCGAAATGATCGCGACATTGCCACCGGCTTTGGCTGCCTGGTCAACCGCCTCGAAATACGCCGGGATTTTGGCATGGGTGTCGAAGCTGTCCACCGTGCAGAAATCCTTCGCAAATTGCGGCCCCATCTCCGGCAGGTCGGTTGCAGACCCGCCGCACAGGATCATCACGTCAATCTCATCCTTGTGGGAAACCGCCTGCGCAGCCGGAAGTACCGGGACATTCTCAGTCAAAATATGCACCGACGCAGGATCCCTGCGGGTAAATACCGCAGCCAGCTCCATATCATTGGTGCGCCGCAGCGCCAATTCCACTCCTTTGCCCAGGTTGCCATACCCCAAAATTGCTACCTTTATTTTTTGCACCATTGGTCAAAATCCCCCTTGCTAAAAAATTACCAGGATAATCATACCATAAAATCCGCCGGTTGGCGATACAAAGAACAAAATTTTTTTGCAAATCAGGAACATAATCCCCCTTCATACCGCCCGCTGATTGTAATTATGCCAACCGTATGGTATCATGAAGATAAAATATTGCATCTGTTGAGGGGCTGCAAAATGGATAAAATATATTTTGACAACGCCAGCACCACCTTTCCCAAGCCTCCCCAGGTCGCGCAGCGTGTCTATCATTATATTTCCCATATGGGCATGAATATCAGCCGCGGATGTTATCAAAGCGCTTATCAGGTGGAAGAAATCGTCTTTGAAACGCGGCAGCTGCTGTGCGACCTGTTCCACGGGGACGCGGGCAAGAATGTCGTTTTTACCAAAAATGTCACCGAAAGCCTGAACCTGCTGTTAAAAGGGTATCTCCGGCCCGGCGACCATGTCCTGGTGTCCGCGATGGAACATAATGCCGTCATGCGCCCATTGACCCAGCTTTCCAGCATGGGGATCGGTTTTTCCCGGATCCCCTGCGCCCCGGACGGCAGCCTTCTGGCCGACCGGATGGAATCCCTTTTGCAAAAAAACACCAAAGCGGTCATCATGACCCATGCAAGTAATGTCTGCGGCACTGTGCTGCCGATCGCAAAGGTTGGGCAATTCTGCAAAGCCCATCAGCTGCGTTTTTTTGTGGATGCGGCCCAAACGGCTGGGGTGCTGCCGGTCGATATGCAGGAAATGCAGATCGACGCGCTGGCATTTACCGGTCATAAAGGGCTGCTGGGGCCGCAGGGGATCGGCGGGCTGCTGCTGCGGGAAGACATGCCCCCGCTTTTGGAGCCGCTTGTCACCGGCGGTACCGGCAGCATCAGCCATATGGAGCAGACCCCGGATTTTATGCCGGACCGCTTTGAAGGCGGGACGATGAACCTGCCCGGTATCATCGGGCTGCATGCCGGGCTCCAGTGGCTGCGTGAAACCGGGATTCACGCGGTATATGAACACGAATCCAGCCTGACCGGCTATTTTTTGGAGGGCCTTCGCCCGATGGAAACCTGCGGCCTGGTGCATACCGTCGGTAAAAAAGACGTATCCGGCCGCACCGGGGTGGTTTCCCTGCAAACTCCCTGCCACGACCCCGCACAGATCTCCTTCCAGCTGGACAGCAACTACGGCATCATGACCCGTGTGGGGCTGCATTGCGCCCCATATGCCCACAAGACGCTGGGTACCTACCCCACCGGGACCATCCGTTTTTCCTTCGGCTGGTGGAACACTGAAAAAGAGGTGGATACCGCCCTCAAAGCGCTGCGGGAACTGCTGAATTCCCCCGCCGGCTGAATCCGCTTGCCAAAATCCGCCAAATACAAAATGCCGGCATGCCTTCCGAAAGGCTGCCGGCGTTTTTTCCATCCTTTATTTATGGTATTTGGCATGTGCGTTGATCGACATTGCGCGGTAAAGCTGTTCCAGCAGCATCACCCGCGCCAGTTGATGCGGGAAGGTCATCTCGGACATCGAAAGCCGCAGCACAGCGGCGTTTTTCACCGCTTCGGACAATCCATAGGAACCCCCGATCACAAACGCCAGCGTCCCCTGCCCGTCCGCAGCGGATTTTTCCAAATAAGCGGCCAACTGTTCGGACGGCTGCTGCTTTCCTTCAATGCACATGGCGACCACCCGCGCGTTCTGCGGGAGCTTTGCCAGGATGCGTTCCCCTTCTTTTTCGATCCCAATTGCGATCTGCGCTGGAGAAGGGTTTTCCGGCAGCCGGTATTCCTCCACTTCGATCACCGCAGCCCGGCACCAGGGCTGCAGCCGTTTCAGGTACTCGGCGCAGCCGTCCCGCATCCATGCGTCTTTCAGTTTTCCCACTGCCACCACATACAGCGACATCACAACTGTATCACCTCCTGCGGGCCTTCCCGGGACGCAACCTTGAGGATATAATCCTTCCCTTCCTGCATTCCACCCAGCTGCAGCGCCATGCTCGCCGACTGGTAAGCCACTTCGGGCGTATTGCTCTGCTCGGAAAGGTGTCCCAGGACCAGCCGGGTGGTCCCGCTTTTGACCAGATGCACCAGTTCCGCCGCGCAGTCCGGATTGGACAAATGCCCCAGGTTGGATGCGATCCGGCGTTTGAGCGCATAAGGATACCCGCAGGCACTGAGCATCACCGGTTCATAATTGGATTCCAGCAATACCAGGTCGCATCCGCTCAGTACTTTGCGCACGCTTTCCGGCAAATACCCCATATCGGTCGCAACGGCAAGCTTCCTGCCGTCCGGCGTATGCACCTTATACCCAACGCTATGTATGCTGTCATGGGGGGTATCAAATGGCTCCACCACCAGCGGCCCGATCTCATAACTTTTCTGCGCGTCCACCGGATGAATCTCCTGCCCGGCGCCAAAAACCTGATCCCATGCCAGCTTTTCCAACACTTCCCGCGTCGCATACAGCGGCACTTTCCAATTTTTCAGCAACACCTTTAACCCACTGATATGGTCGGTATGCTCATGCGTCACCAGCACCGCCCGAATGGATTCCCGTTCGATCCCCCGCAGCTTCATCGCGTTGACCAGCTGCCGGCAGGAACGCCCTGCATCGATCAGGATCCCGCCGGTGGCGGCGCCGATATAGGTGCTGTTGCCATTGGAGCCGCTGAATAAGCTGCAAAATTTTGCCATCCTGTGTCCCCCACAATCAAAAAAGGGGACCTCTACAGGCCCCCTTTTGATACTTTTCCAAAATTACAGCGCCGCTTTCAAAGTATGCTCAGGGACGATCACCTTGCGGATATCCGCACCCAAAGCGCTTAATTTCTCCACAATATTTTCATACCCGCGCTCAATATACGCAATATTTTCGATTTCCGTCACGCCCCGGGCTGCCATCGCGGCAATCAACACCGCCGCACCTGCACGCAGATCGACCGCCCTGACCGGCGCGCCGGTAAATTGGCCGATCCCTTCGATCACCGCCACCTTGCCGTCCACCTGGATGGACGCACCCATCCGGCGCAACTCATCCACATAACGGAACCGGTTGTCCCATACCCCTTCGGTCACAATGCTTGTCCCCTCTGCCAGCGACAGCATCGCTGTGAACTGCGGCTGCATATCGGTCGGGAATCCCGGATGAGGCATCGTTTTGACATTTACCTTCCGCAGCCGTCCTTCCCGGATCACACGGATGGAATCGTCATATTCGATCACGGTAGCGCCTGCTTTCTGCAGCTTTTCAGTGATCGCTTCCAGATGCTTGGGTATCACATTCTTAATCAGGACGTCACCGCCCGTTGCCGCAGCCGCTACCATATAGGTGCCCGCTTCAATCTGATCCGGGATAATGCTGTAGGTTGTCCCATGCAGGATATCCACCCCATGGATCTTGATGACGTCGGTACCCGCGCCGCGGATATCCGCGCCCATCGAATTCAGGAAGTTTGCCAAATCCACGATATGTGGCTCTTTGGCGCAATTTTCCAGAATCGTGACCCCTTTTGCCTTGACCGAAGCAAGGATCACATTGATGGTGGCGCCGACAGAAACCACGTCAAAATAAATATGCGCGCCCATAAGCAGATCGGCATGGGCATTGATCATACCGCCGTCGATCGAAACGGTAGCGCCCAGCGCCTCGAACCCTTTCATGTGCTGGTCAATCGGCCGCACCCCAAAATCGCATCCGCCGGGCATAGAAACACTGGCCCGGTTGCAGCGTGTCAGCAAAGCGCCTAAAAAATAATAGCTTGCCCGCATATACCGCGCCAGTTCATAAGGGACCACCGGCTCACTGAGATAAGAGGTATCGATCTCCACAGTGGACCGATCGATCATACGCACCTGCGCGCCCATCCCGCGCAGGATTTTCAGAAGGGTTGTGATATCGCTGATGTTGGGGATATTTTCAATCACACATTTGCCCTGCGCCAGGACGGCGGCAGGCAGGATGGCTACCGCCGCATTTTTCGCACCGCCGACGCAAACCTCACCTTTTAAAGAGGTAGGGCCTGTTACAATAAATTTTTCCAAATCCGTAAAACCTCCGCTGTAGCCAGCCATATTTTCAGGAATGGTTTTTTCTATCTGTAAAACTTCCCTGTTTTTGGCAGGGAAAACAATTCTGTCTGAAACCTTTCATATTATATCACCGTCAGTATAAAATTAAAAGGGGAATTTTTATTTTTCAGCGAAATTCTTTTTCTAAAACCCTTTCCATAGAGAGCCAGCCCTTGAAATACTGATTTTACGATATCTAACCATCTAAAAAGTCCGTTTTATATAAAAAAACTGTTTTTTCCATATAAAAAATACTGGGACCCATTCATAAGGCCCCAGTATTTTTCATATTTGATTTTACCCGTAAAGATACGGTGCAGCATTGGTCGGGACACCGTTGACCCTGATCTCAAAATGCAGGTGCGGGCCGGTGGTATTGCCGGTACGCCCGATCAGGCCCAATTGTTCGCCCTGCGCGACCTGCTGCCCAGGCACCACGTCAATCCGGCTCATATGCGCATACAGCGTCTGATAACCGCCGCCGTGATCCAAAATGACATAGTAACCATAGCCCCAGGTAGAATACCGCGTGACCACCACCGTACCAGCCTGGGATGCATAAACTGGTGTTCCATAGCATCCTGACCAGCTAATATCGGAACCGGTGTGTCCATAATAGCCCATCCACGGCGTCGTGATTGAACCGCCGGCAGCGGGCCAGCCCCATGTCCCGGATGGCAGCGAACCGGTCGAATCGGTAGGGATAAATTGCAGCGGCTGGTTTCCGCCAACCTCCAGGATCTGCGTCACCGGCTGCTTGATGACCTCACGCTCCACAATATTTCGCTCAACTTCGATGCCGTCGATCATGACCACCTCGGCCACAACCCGCCGGATACCTTCTTCACCTTGGCGCAGCGTTTGTGTCCAGCCGATATCCTCATTCGGATTGGTCTGCTGTTCGATCTGGTAGGGGATCTCTTCTTCGTATTCCTCCTGTTTGGTTACCTGGATGCCCAGATATGGTACCGAACGTGAGATCAGCAGCTGATCCCCTGGGAACAAGCTGACATCGACCTCCGGGTTCATCGACTTGAGCTCATCAAAAGTGATACCGTTTTTCGCAGCGATCCGGATCGGGGTATCCCCTTCAATGACTGTATAATACTGTTCGCCGCGTTCTTCACCGCTGATCTTTTCGATCACATCCGCCAGCGGCTCGACTGAGGACAAGGGGTAAAGACCGGTCTTGAGCTGGATC
Organism: uncultured Anaerotruncus sp.; assembly: GCA_944387965.1. GTDB lineage: Bacteria > Bacillota > Clostridia > Oscillospirales > Ruminococcaceae > Anaerotruncus. The sequence continues at coordinate 9,154 of CALXGW010000133.1, forward strand.
TTTTTGACAAACTGGATAACTTCATTTTCTTCGCCGGTTTCATATTCCTTGAGCATGCCATCCAGGTAATCCAGAAGTCCTTCCCCATCGGTGACTGCGCTGACAAAACGGTTTTGTATGTACAGCCCGTCCGCTTCTTCCAACTCGTTGCCGGAAGTCATAATCAGAAGGTTGGTCAGGTCGTCCACCGAAAGGATATCATCCTCATTGAGCAGCCTTCCCTCTTCTTCATTCCAAGGGGTAAGCTGGAACTCCGGTACGATGTCTGCCGGACGGATATAGACCTCGTTGATGATACGCCCCTTCATTTCATTTTCCGCCTGGTTAAATACCGATTCATCGGTGATATATCCCAGTTCCGTCCCATTATAAGTCACCTTCAGCGCCAAAGGCAAACTGGTGAAAAACCGGATGCAGGCAACCAAAAATACGATCGCAGCAATCGGCGCTGCATAGTTGAAAAGGGTACACAGGATTCGGAAAAGGCGGGAGATCCAAAAGCCCAGCATGCCCATCCAGAGGGAAGCACGCATACCGCCACCGCGCTGTTTTGCTGTTTTCAGCTGGCGCTGGAATTCCTTCCGGCGTGTACGCATTTCACGGAACGGTTTTGTCAGTTCATACCACCAGTGCCAGATGATATGCCGCAGACGGCGGCCCAGGCCGATAAACCCACGCCGGAACCCCTTTATCCATACCGCAAACTGGCTTTTGAACTTTCTGCGTTTTTTAAATATAGAACGCAGGAGCTGCAGGCCGACATAATAAATATAGTCATAAACTGCATTTGCCACGCGAAAATATTTTATTTTTAAGGTATCCCCAGGTTTTCTCGATGATCCTTCTGGCAGATCCTGCAGGCCCTTGTTGCCAGACGGCGGTTTTTCTGCCGGCTGCAGTTCTTCAAAAGCTGCCTGCCTGTCGGCATTTGGCTTTTCGTCCTGCCCGAGTTCTTCCATCTGGCCCGGCATATCTTCCGGCAGATGGTCGAACGCATCCGCCGGCTGTTTTTCGTCTTTTTTACGGCCGTTGGCCAAACGCCTCTCCCCTTTCTATACAGAAATGCCCGCCAATACGGTAAAACACCGCAAAAACCCAAGCCATCCGTTTGGTTGGCCTGGCAGGCTTTGCGTCATTCATTTGTATTTGCAGCCGGCCGTTTGGCAACATGCCCAGTTTTCACTGGCAATCAGCGCCATTCGGTCGAAATCTTGGCATGCGCAATGCATGCGCTGCCTTTTCGATATTATATCCCGAAATCAAAATTTAGGCAACCCTGTTCAATAATTGTTTACAGTTTTATACATAACCGTATAAAAAAGCGGTGGAAAACCAGGAAAAAACGACTGCCTTGCGCATCCATCCTGCTTTTATGCACCGGACGATCAAATTTTACCCCTTTTATTTTGATGCGTTGTGGAAAATATTGCTTGACGAGTGACAACCTGTGTGATAATATAAAGTTGGCACTCAGTACAGATACCGATAATTTATTATATGGGGGCGTAGCGACTGATGAAGCATTCCGAACATCTACCAGTTTATTCCCAAATTGCATATGATATCGCTTCAAAAATCGTATCGGGCGAAATCCAGGAAGGCCAGCGTTTTTCCGGACGTTCGCTCATGAGCTCCCAGTATGGCGTATCTTCTGAAACCATCCGCCGCTCTCTCAACCTGCTTTCAGATATGCAGGTCATCTCGATCCAGCAAAATGTCGGTTCAGTAGTGCGTTCCCGCCAGCGTGCCGCCGAATATGTCGAGCAGTATAAAGCTAATCAGGACCTGCGGGCTCTGAAGCAGCAGCTGGCGGAACTGATTTCCAAACGGGATGGGCTGAACTTGCAGATCAATCAGATCTTTGCCAAGATCACCAATCTCGAAGAACTTTTCCACCATAACGAACGGCTGCGCACCTATGAATTTGTTTTGGAACCGGGCGGCCAGGCGGTGGACAAAAGCATCGGCGGCCTGCAGTTCCGCCAGAAAACCGGGGCGACCATCGTAGCAGTCCGCCGGGGGGAGGAAGTCATGCTTTCCCCCTCTCCTGACATCATCCTGAAGGAGCAGGATGTACTGGTCGTCATCTGTAACCTGTCGGATATCAGCCAGGTTTCCCAACTCATGCGAAAACCCGCGCAAGAATGATCCTGGAAAGGAGTGTCACTATGAAAAAATTACTTACTGCCTTGCTTGCAACCATTCTCATTGCATCTGGTGCTTTTTGTGCTCTGCCCGTCGCAGCTGCAGAAACTCCCACTTCCCGCGGTGAGATCATTTTTGCTGATGTGGGCTGGGATTCAATCAAACTCAATAACGCATTAGCGGGCCTGATTGCCGAAACGGTGTTTGGATACACCTGGACAGAGATCCCCGGCTCGACCCCGATCACACACGAAGCACTGATTAACGGGGAAGTGGATGTTGTAATGGAGGAATGGAGCGATAATATTCCCTCCTACTACTCGGATCTTGATGCCGGGAAGTTCACCGAACTGAGTATCAATTTCAACGACAACTACCAGGGGCTTTATATCCCCCAATATGTCGCGGACGCCAATCCGGGGCTAAAATCGGTCAAAGACCTCAAGGATTATGCCGACCTTTTCCCCGACCCGGAAGATCATTCCAAAGGGCAGATCCTGGGCGGCATCCCTGGCTGGGAAGCCACCGAAATTATGGCAAAAAAAATTGAAGCTTATGGGCTTTCAGAATATTATAACTATATGATCCCCGGCAGTAATGCGGCGCTGGATTCCGCCATCACCTCTGCATGGGATAAAGAAGAGCCGATCGTCACCTATTACTGGGAACCGACCTGGCTCATGGGAAAATATGACTTTGTACTGCTGGAAGACAGCCCCTATGATCCGGAAACCTATCAGGATGGCATCGGCGCTTATCCAGCTGTTACTGTAACTGTGGCGGTCAGTAATTCCTTTTATGAAGAAAACCCGGAATTCTGCGCCTTCCTTTCCAAATACCATACTTCTTCCAGCCTGATCAGCGAAGGGCTGGCCTATATGCAGGACAACAAGGCCACCCATAGCGACGCCGCCAAATGGATGCTGACCCAGCATCCGGAACTGATCGACGAATGGCTCGAACCGGACCAGGCGGCGCTTTTGATGGCAGCCATCGGCGGCGATGCTTCCGATGCAAGGAAAGGGCCGGAAAATTGGATTTTCCAGTTCCCGCTGGTTTTGAAACCGGATACCGAAGCGATCGACAACGCAGTACGCAGCTTTGCAGCCTCTGCGTCCCCTGTCCTGGATAAGATCCAAGGCGGCCTGGGCGCGCTGGTCACCATGTTCCAATGGCTGCTCAACCATATCCCGTGGTTCCTGCTGATCCTGTTGGTCTTTTTGCTCGGCTGGTTCTCGCGCCGGAAACTAAGCAGCGGTATACTTTATGCTGTGATCCTGACACTGGTCGGTGTCGTTGGGTTGTGGGAAGAGATGAAAATCACCCTTGCGATCGTCCTTGCCAGCGTATTCCTTTCGCTGCTTCTGGGGATCCCCATTGGGATCCTGACCTCCTATTCCCCGCGCGCCAACCGGATTATGCGCCCGATTTTGGATACGATGCAGACAATGCCTGTTTTCGTTTACCTGATCCCTGCCCTCCTGTTGTTCGGGATGGGCAACGCCTCCGCAGTCATCGCAACTGTGATCTATGCGATCGTCCCGGTTATCCGCCTGACCTGCCTGGGTATCCAGCAGGTGGATCACGAGGTCGTGGAAGCTGCACACTCCTTCGGCTCCACCAAACGCCAGACCCTGTTTAAAGTACAGATCCCTCAGGCGCTCCCCACCATCATGACCGGCGTCAATCAGACGCTCATGATGGCCATGGCAATGGTGGTCACCTGTTCGATGATCGGCGCGCGCGGGCTCGGGATGGAAGTGCTCAATGCGGTAAACCGCATCGAGATCGGACGCGGCCTGGTCGCAGGCGGATGTGTCGTCGTGCTGGCGGTCATCCTCGACCGGCTGACCCAGGGATGGTTTACACAGGACAAAAAATCTGAGCCAACCGTTGAAAACGACACGAATCCTTGAATCGGGGGTGAAACTATGACCAATCAGGAAAAAGATATTATCATTGAAGTGCAGCATATTTCAAAGCTTTACGGCATGAACCGGCAGGACGCCGCACGGATGATGGAAGCTGGCAAAGATAAATCGGAAGTATTTAAAAAGACCGGCGTATCGGTGGCGCTGTGGGATATCAATTTGAAAATCCCACGCGGGAAGATTTTTGTCATCATCGGCCTTTCCGGTTCGGGCAAATCCACTCTGGTGCGTTGTTTCAACCGCCTGAACCGCCCCACCTCCGGCAGCATCCTGTTTGAAGGGCGCGACCTGAGCTCCCTTTCCAAACGGGAACTGCTTGAATTCCGGCGCACCAAAATCTCTATGGTCTTCCAGTCGTTTGGGCTGATGAGCCACCGGGATGTTTTAGGGAATGTCGCCTATGGGCTTGAGGTCAAAGGGATCTCGCGGGAAGAACGGGAACGCAAAGCGATGGAAACCATTTCCATGGTCGGCCTGCAGGGATGGGAACATCAGTCCTGTGCAAACCTTTCCGGCGGTATGCGCCAGCGTGTCGGCATTGCCCGCGCTTTAGCCAACGATCCGGAAGTGTTGCTGATGGATGAGCCGTTTTCCGCCCTGGACCCGCTGGTACGCAAGGATATGCAGTTCGAGCTGCTCCAATTGCAACGGAAATTGGGTAAAACCGTCATCTTTATCACCCATGATATCGACGAAGCTTTCAAGCTGGGCGATACGGTGGCGATCATGCGGGACGGCAAGATCATCCAGGTGGATACCCCGGAGGAAATGAGCGCACATCCCGCGGATGATTATGTGAGCGCCTTTATCAACAGCGCAGATAAATCCAAAGTCGTTTCGGTGCGCAATATCATGATTACCCCGTCGGCAATCGTGCGTACCACCGACAGTCTGGACCACGCCATCCGGGTCATGAGTAAAAACGCTTTGTCCACGGTTTATGTCGTGGACGACCAGATCAAGCTGGTGGGCATCCTGCCGATCCGCGATGCGATCCAGGCGCGCAATGCTGGTTCCCCGATGGCTGACGTGGTGCATACCGACCTTCAGACCACCACCCCTGACGCGCTTGTGGCGGATATCATGCCCATGGCTGCAGAAGCTGTCTATCCGATCGCTGTGATCGGGGACGACCAGCAATTCAAAGGGATCGTCACCAAAGCCAGCGTCCTTTCGTCGCTGATCTGATACTCTTGGCGCCTACGGCTTTCCAGCCTTGCCGGCCTGTCCAGGCGGGCAAGGCATCCCGGGGGCGATTACCGCATTTTTAAGGAGGAAACCTATGAACAACGCATCCTCCATGCGTCACACATTTCTCAATGGAGTTTATATTTTTGCAGGTATCCTCTGTTATTCGCTTTCGCTGAACTTGTTCCTGGCCGGGAACAATATTGCGGCGGGGGGCTTTTCTGGTATTGCCACCGTCCTGCATAATCTGGTTCCGCTGCGGATATCCACCCTGATCCTGCTGCTGAACCTACCGATCCTTGTGCTCAGCATATTTGCAAAAGGATGGGGCTTTACCCGCAATACCATCATCGGGACTTTTGTTTATACAGTCGTTGTAGAAATTACCTCCCATCTTCCCACCCTGACGACCAATCCATTGGTCGCTACGGTATATGGGGGCGCCATCTACGGCGCAGGGATGGCCCTGCTCGTACTTGGCAATGGGTCGACTGGCGGCACCGATCTGCTCAACCGCATCCTGGTCAGCTATTTCCCCAATATCAGCGTAGGGAAAATGAGTATGATCGTGGACGGCAGCGTCGTCATCTTCGCAATGATTGTGTTCCAGGATATCGAAGTCGGCCTTTATGCGATTTTGACCATTTATATCTGTTCCACCTTTGCAGATAAAGCGCTTTTGGGATTTGAACGCGGCAACCTTTGTCTGGTCATCACCAATGAGCCAGCTCACGATGTAGCCGCACCCCTCATGGAACATTTCAGGCGGGCGGTCACCCAGATCGACGGCATGGGCATGTATGCCGAAGCGCGCCGGAATATCTTGCTCATTGCCACCCGCCCTTCTGAAACGCCTAAAATCAAGAAGCTGCTTTCCCAGATCGACCCGCATGCTTTTGTGATCGTCATGCCGGCCAGCGAAATACTGGGAAGCAACTTCAAAGCCCTGACGCTCGGCAAGCGCCCATAATAATAAGGAGCTGCTTGCCATCTTTGCTGTCTATCGTATCTCTCCTCCTTTTTCAAGGCAGTTTATGCCTTCTCCAAATTTGGGCAGACGGCCAGTCACCACGCAGGAAAGGGCGCATCATGCGCTGCGGGTGGCTGGCCGTCCGCTTTTTAGCATCAAAAAAAGACGTCCCCGAAGGGACGTCCCAACCCCAGCAGCTTTTTCCCCAGCCTGCCGGGCTTATTCATTTTATTTGATCCCGCGCAAAAATTCCGCTAAACGGGAATCCTTCGGCGCACTGAATATCTGCTTCGGGTCCCCTGCTTCAGCGATCTCCCCATCGCACATGAACAAGATCTTGTTGGCTGCCTCGCGCGCAAAGGTCATCTCGTGGGTCACGACCAGCATGGTCATCTTTGCAGCCGCCAGCTGCCGCATGACTTCCAGCACCTCTGCCGTCAGCTGCGGGTCAAGCGCGGAAGTCGGCTCGTCAAACAGGATGATATCCGGGTCCATCATCAGCGCCCGGGCAATCGCCACCCGTTGTTGCTGTCCGCCGGAAAGGGTCGACGGCATCATATCGATCTTATCCCGCAGCCCCACCTTTGCCAACAATTCTTCCGCACGTTTTTCCGCCTGCTCCTTTGTCTGCCCGTTGGCCAGCATGGCCGGCATGGTCAGGTTTTTGCGCACGCTCAGATGCGGGAACAGGTTGAAACTTTGGAAAACCATCCCCATACGGGATGTGATCTGCTTGATCTGCGCAGGGGATTCATATACCCCATTCTTGACGAACGGCTTGCCTTCAACTGTGATCGTGCCCCCATCCACCTTTTCCAGATGGATGAGACAGCGCAGCATGGTGCTTTTGCCTGCGCCGGAGGGGCCGATCACCGCGATCACATCCCCCTGCGCGACCGAAAAATTAACGTTTGTTAAAACCATCTGCCCGCCGAAACCTTTTTTCAGCCCTTCAACACAAATCAGTTCCTTCATGTTCCTTCTCCTCAATAAGCGGTCTTCTTTTCCAGCTGTTTAAAAACAAACTGCAAAATCGTGTTCAGCACCAGGTACACCACAAAGGCAATGGCATAGGGATAAACGCTCCCCGTCCGGCTGACCGCCACCTTTGCATAATGAAGGATCTCCGGGATCGATATGGAAAACACCAGAGCGGTATCTTTAATCAGTGTGATCGATTCATTGGTGATAGACGGCAAAGTCACGCGGATCATCTGCGGCAGGATCACCCGGGTGGTGGTCTGCCACTTGTTAAGCCCAAGCACTTGACAGGCTTCATATTGCCCTTTGTCGATCGCCAGCAGCCCGCCACGGAAGATTTCCGCAAAATAAGCCGCATAATTCAGTGCAAATCCAGTCAGCGCACAGGTCATCGCATCAAAAAAGATCGTGACGAACGGCTCGCCCAAGGTGGGCAGCCCAAAATAGATGAAAAAAAGCTGGAGCATCAGCGGGGTACCGCGGATGACATAAATATATGCGTTTACGATCCAGCGCAGCGGTGCAAACCGGCTCCTGGTGCATAAGGTCAACAAAAAGCCCAGCGGGATGGACATAACCAGCACCGCAAAAAACAGGATCAGCACGACCCCCATCCCCTGCATCAACGCTGAAGTAGTGGTCAGAATATCGCTCCAGTTCATTGTTACACATCCCTATGTAAAAAATTGATGCGGGTTCTTTTACAAAACGACCCCTTTGCCTTTCGTTCCATAAAACAGCCCGCACTCCTGCCCGCAAAAACGGGCAGGAGTGCTGTTTTTATCAGGTCATAAGCCTTATTTTGCCGACAGGCAGATCATTCCACAATGATCATATCATCCCGGCCAAACCATTTCTGGGAAATCTCCGCGATCTTCCCTTCCGCCGCCAGTTCCGACAGCGCGCCTTCCACCGCATCCTTCAGGGCAGTGTCGCCTTTTTTGAAGCCGATCGCATATTCCTCAGCAGCCATTGTTTCATCCAGCACACGGGCCGCTTTGGCATTGGCGGTGATGTAATAGTTGGCAACAACCGAATCCATTACGATCGCATCGCAGCGGCCGAGTTCCAGATCGCCGAATGCAGTCACATAATCAGCGTATTCTTTCGCTGCGCCATCCTGGATCGACGCATAAATCTCATCGCTCTGCAGCGCTTCCAAACCGGAAGAATCCTTCTGCGCCGCAACGATCTTGCCCGCCAGGTCTGCTTTCGACTGGATCGGGGAATCCTCCATCACCACGATCACTTGGTCGTTCATCATGTACGGTTTGCTCATCTCATAGATTTCCTTGCGCTCTTCGGTCACAGTCAGGCCGTTCCAGATGCAGGTGATCTTGCCGGTGGAAAGTTCCATATCCTTGCTGTCCCATTCGATGGGTTTTGCTTCGAACTGCATCCCCAGCTTCTCGCAGACCGCTTTTGCCAGGTCGATATCGACGCCGATGATCTCGTTGTTTTCATCGGTGAAGCCCATCGGCGGGAAAGCCGCATCCAGCCCGAGGATAAATGTTTCCGGCAGCGCAGTATCCGCCGCAGCTTCGGAGGAAGCTTCTTCAGAGGATGCAGCCTCAGACGCTGCCTCAGAGGACGCTGCCTCAGACGAAACAGCTTCAGAAGATGCCGCCGAAGAAGACGCCGCATCGGTGGACGAACAGCCGGAAAGCACTGCTGCGCCCATCATCAAAGCCAACAAAACAGAAAGTATCCTTTTCATCAATCATTCTCCTTTATCCGCATGCAATCGCCCACAAAGGGTCTTATGCAATTGCAATATGTGAATATCATATTACCATGTTAGCAGAATGAATCGCCAATGTAATCGTCTGCAAATAAAAGCAACCAGCAGAAATGGCGTTTGAAATTCGTTGTTTTTCTCTGGATTTCACAAAATCCCTATGGTTTTTAAACAATTAGAAACAAATCGTTTCAGCGCCCGGCTGACAGCCGTTCCCGCAGTGCTTCCAGCGCATCCTCGATATACTGCGCCACTGTTTTTTCCACAACTCCCGCCACCAGCGCATGGCTCCGGCTGGCAGGAGCAGGGATCAGGATCTTGTACGCCCGGCTGGACGAAACGGCAGCCGCCATTGCCGGCGTCATCTCCCCCAGCATCGAATCTGCCAGTACGATCCCAATCGGGCCCAGGATGATATCCTCTTCTTTGGCATTCCGGCAGCATACCCGCACCGCATTTTCCCCGGTCCCGCCAGCCGACGCCCCGCCTTTGAGCATGGAAGCTGTCGCCATCGCGTTGGAACCGATGGCGATCACCTGGTACCGCGGGAACTCCGCCCGCAGCCGTTCGACCAGGCTGCGCCCGATGCCGCCGCCCTGCCCATCGATCACATAAAAAGTCACAAAAATTCCCCTCTCAAACTGATCTCCCCTGAACCCAGGGCGATTTTTTCCCCATTCTCCCGCAAGACGACCAGCCTGGCCTGTCCATCGATATCCACCGCCTGGACTTCTTCCGAATGTTCGCCCTGTATCATCGTGACCCTGCGCCCAATGACACAGGAACGCTCCTTATAATACCGCAGAAAATCCGTTGGGTCGGGCGACGACAGTATTGCATCCAGGGAGTTGAGCAGCACTGCAACCAGGCGGTTCCCATCCACCTGCGCCGCCCCGCAGCCCTCCAGCGACACGGCTTTTCCCCGTAATTCTTCGGGAAAATCTGTTTCATACAGATTGATCCCGATCCCGGCCACGGCATATCCCAGCGTACCATCGGTATGCAGCACCGATTCGGTCAGTATGCCGCAAAGTTTTTTCCCGCCATAATATACGTCGTTCACCCATTTGATCTTGGGCTGCAACCCGCAGACCGCTTCGACCGCCTGTGCAACCGCCACCCCCGCCGCCGCAGTAATCAGCAGGAAATCCGCCGGCAAAAACTCCGGCCGCAGGATCACCGTGACATAGACCCCTTCCCGCGGGGAATAAAAACTGCGTCCCATACGGCCCCTGCCTTTGGTCTGTTTTTTGGCCACAACCGTTGTCCCATGCCTTGCGCCCTGCCTGGCAAGTGTTTTCGCGGTATCGTTGGTGGATTCCACACAGTCATAAACCCAAAGCGGCCGCCCCAGTTGCCCGGTCAGCAGCCGTTCAATCGCTTCTTTTTCAATCTGCCGCATCCAAACCATCCTCTCTGCCTGTAAAACGTCTTGCATATCCGCAGCGCCTGCAAAGTTCCTCCTGCGCCGTACGGTTGGAAAACCCTTCATAAATGCGCGCCGCACGTGCAGACGCCAAAATTTCCGATAATGGCTGGGTTTGCAGGTTTCCCAGCGCAAGGCTGCCCTCGCTGTCCAGGCAGCAGGGCACCACCGTCCCATCCGCCAAAATCCCGATATGATCCCGCAGGCCGTAACAGAATCCCTCTTTTCCTCCCTGCGGCGCCTGCATCGACGGCCAGTCAAAAATTTGCTCAATATGCAGGTATAACGCCTCATCCAACCGGATTCCATGGCGTTTGCCAATCCCGGAAAACTCCACTTCCCGTCCCAGGAAGTCCCCAATCATCTTTAGTATCTGGTCATTCCTGGCGTTTTCCCCCTGCCGGCAGGCCGAATCCTGGTTCCACAGCCGCAGTTCGCACAAAATCCCTTTCTTCCGGGCTGCGACGGTAAATGCCAATATTCCCCCCAGGTGCTCCTGCCAGTTTTCGATCCCATTGGCTTCCAGGCTGTGCAGCGAAAATGCTACTTTCCGCAGCGCATCACTGGAAAGCAGCAGTCCCCAGCGCCCTGCCAGCAGGGTGCCGTTGGTCGTCAGGTTCACCCTTATCCCCTGGCGTACACAAATTTGCAGGATCCGATCCAGCTGTGGATGCAGCAGCGGCTCCCCCATCAGATGCAGGTACACATAGTCGGTATATTCTGCTGCCTGGTTCACAATCTGCCCGAACAACTCCGCTCCCATGACGGTTGGCGGACGTTTTGTCCCCGGACAAAACGAACAGGAAAGGTTGCAGATATTTGTGATTTCAATATAGATTTTGCGGAAACGCTTTTTCATTCTCACAGCCCCTAAAACCGCCGGCGGCGGCCTTGCCCGCTTGCTTTATCTTTATTCAGTTTAAGGGGTAATGGTTTTCTTGTCAATCATCCATTGGTATCTTTTTGATATAAGGTATTTATCTCAACATCTCCCCGGGATGACATTTTCCTGGTGAAATCCGGCCGCATATTTCTCCAATTTCCAATGTATTTTTTATTAACAAGGAAAATCAACGGTGCTATTATTTTTTTAATAATTGTTCTTCACAAAACTATTTATTTGACAATTGCTTTATTATTTCCATTTTATGCAATGTAATTTTACTGTTTTTTCGCTTGTTTATATAATATTTTTGTGAAACTTCTATACTAATTCCTATTTAATGTTTTTTAATTGTAAAATAATAGTTTTACATAAAACTATTATTTATATTGTATTAAAGGCGTTTGCTGTTTTGAAAGGAGTTCTTGTTATGATTCAGACAAAATTTGATCTGCATGAGGTAAACTGAAATGCAAACCCATGGACTTTGTGAAAAAAGGTCAGGTCTGCAGCGAGATTTGGAATATCTTCGGCCAGAAGGTTGGCGAAGTGGTCGCCCCGTTTGATTGCTATATCTGTGGCTATTGGTGCTATGCAACCATCCATCCGGGCAACTGGGCCTTCCTGTTCGGCAAACCGGCCGACTGATTACCCCCTATATAC
>CALXGW010000134.1 GCA_944387965.1 uncultured Anaerotruncus sp.
GCAAGTTCTGTCATGCGGCCTTGATGGTCGACCGGGACAATGACTTCGATTTCCGGATAATGCTGCGCACAAACGTCAAAGTCTTCAACACCGTGACCGGGAGCGGTATGCACGCACCCAGTACCGCTTTCCAACGTTACATGATCGCCCAGGATGACCGGAGACTGGCGGTCGATAAACGGATGCTGATAGGTCATATATTCCAACTCGTTGCCCAGGCAGGAACCCAGAATCTCATACTCTTCAATATGCGCCGCTTTCATGGCCGCCGGTACAAGCTCTTTGGCCATGACATAATATTCGCCATTTGCGCTCACCACGCAGTATTCGAACGCGGGACCGACGCAGATGGCCATATTCCCAGGCAAAGTCCAGGTGGTTGTGGTCCAGATGACGAAATAGGTCTTGTCAAGATCTTTGGCACCCATTTCCCGGAGTTTACCGCCTTTGTCATCCAGGACATGGAATTTTACATAGATCGAAAGGCATTTATCCTCGTTATATTCGATCTCGGCTTCTGCCAGAGCGGTATCGCAGGTCGGGCACCAGTATACCGGTTTGAGCCCTTTATAAATATACCCCTTGTTCGCCATCGCGCCGAACAGTTCGATCTGTTTGGCTTCAAATTCCGGTTTCAGGGTCAGGTACGGATGCTCCCAATCCCCAATGACCCCCAGGCGTTTGAATTCCTCACGCTGGGTATCCACATAATGGAGCGCAAATTCCTTACAATGTTTTCTCAGTTCCACCGGCGGGATATCTTTGGAAACCCCCAGTTTCTTGAGCGCTTTGAGTTCGATCGGGAGCCCATGCGTATCCCAGCCTGGGATATATGGGGACTTGAACCCATTGAGGTTTTTATAGCGGACAATGATATCTTTCAGCACTTTATTGAGCGCCGTACCAAGATGGATATCCCCGTTGGCATACGGCGGGCCATCATGCAGAACATAAAGCGGTTTCCCCGCATTTTTTGCTATCACCTTTTCATAAAGGCCGTTTTCATTCCAATCTTTTACCATCCCCGGTTCCTTCTGGGGCAAACCAGCTCGCATCGGGAAACCGGTTTGGGGAAGGTTTAGTGTTTTACTGTAATCCTGCTCAGACATGGGGTGAATCTCTCCTTGTTTTGTCTAATTTGCTCATGCGCATTTATTTTCTGCGTTTATCGTCATCACGCTTGAGGTCAAAATCCTTGCCGAATTTCAGCGGACCAAAACGGGAGGTTTCCCGTTGCTTCGGCTGCCGATGAGGGGCCTGCACCTGTTCAGGCGGTTCGGGGATAAATTCTTCCTCTTCCTGATACTGCAGATCAGGAAGTTCAAAATCCCCTTCTTCATCAGAGGGAGTTTGCACATTACCTGAAAATTCTTCTTGTGACGGGGTCGACACAGCCGCTTTCTCCTTGGGCGGCTGCTCTTCTGTCGGCCTTTCTGCCGCAGGCTGGGCCGCCGATTCCTTATTCATAATTACTTGCATCAGATCTTCATCCACAGGGATCGAACTGATTAGTTCCAAATGCTGTTTATACACCAGCTGCAGCCTGCTCTTAAAGGTCGCCACTTCCCGCTGCATCCGGATAAAGGCATGCTGTTTTTGTTCAATGGCTGATTTTGCGTTATCCACCAGCTGGCTGGCCCTGATATTGGCATCATCCAGAATGGATTGCGCGCGCGCTTTTGCATCCCGCACAACGCTGTCACCCAATTTTTGCGCGCCCAGCAATGCAGCATGCAGGCTTTCTTCATCCCGCTTGTACTCTTCCAGCTTTTCCGCCAAAACCATAAGCTTTTCTTCCAATTCCCGCTTTTCTTCCAGCAGGTCATCCACTTCCCGCGCAATCTGCGCCAAATAGTTGTCGACCTCTTCCACGCGGTACCCGCGGCCCATTGCCCGGTCAAATTTACGGTTTGCAATCTCATTCGGATTCAGCACGATCAAAACACCCTCCCTGTATCATGTTACCAAACAAAAATGGATCATATATACTTTTTACATATGATCTGGAGCCTGCCTTTTTTTGTCGTCCCAAGCTGCTTTTCGAAGATAAATTTACCGGTCCCCCGGATACTGATCACATCGTTTTCTTCCAGCACGCAGGATACCTCGCTGCGTATCAGCCCATTCACTGAAACAGCCTGTCCACGGATCAGCTGGGCGGATTTTTCCCTTGAAACACCTGCCAAAGCCGCCGCCACACAGTCCAGCCGCAGTGAACTGACGATACAGTTCATCTCGCGGTACTGATGCAGCGCTGGCAGTTCACCCGCGATCCCTTCCTGCAGGCGTACCCCGCACCGGCCTATCTTTTGTAATTCGGACAGCGCAATAGGGGCTGCCTGTTTTGCAAGGAAAAAGACAGACCGCCCCTGCGTCACTAAAATATCGCCGATCGACTCCCGTTTGATCTCCAATGCCATCAAAGAACCCAGGATATCCCTGTGTCCGATTTGATCCTCCTTGCGATAGCAAGCAGTGATTGCACAAATGGGGAACACCTGCAAATCCACCGGCTCATATGGAGGGAATACCCCCAGCATCACCCGTTCCGCCTGGTCAAATCCGCCGAAAAATACATAGTTTTCATACCTTTCGAACGCTGCGACCTGCTTTGCGAGGGACAACTGGTGCATATCCAAAAAACTGCTGAAACGGATCACGGATTTTTCCTGCGCGATATGGAAAAGATCCTCCATATGCGCAATAAACGCGCGATCCTGTTTATCCGGAGATAAATTTTTCATCCTGTTTAGAAGAAGATCCCGTTGCTTTCCAGTTCATCCAACAAATCCCCCATAATGCCGACATTATAGGGCGTGATGATATAGGTGCTGTTGGCAACCCGCTTGATCTGGCCGTTGTTGGCATATGCAACGCCGGACAAGAAGTCGATCAGCCGGCGGGACACGTCTTTATTGGTGGATTCCAGGTTTAGCACGACAGTATGCTTGTCATTCAAATGATCCGCCACTGAGGAAGCATCCTCAAAACGCTCCGGTTTCACCAAAACGACCTGCAATTGGGTTGTCGCATGGATATTGACCACCTTGTTGCCGCGCTTCCCATCCGAGCGGGAATAATCATCGATGGGCGGTTCCGAACGGGAATTTTCATTCGAGATGAAATCCACATCATCCTCTTCATAATATTCATCGTCAGGAATCCCAATGAAGTTTTTGAACTTATCCATTAAGCCCATAAATATCCCCCTCAATTGTTTTAGCCTATGCCCGTCAAAAAAAGCTGCCCGTTAATACAAATCCTGAATAGATATAGCCGGATGTTCAGGTATAATTGCGATGCCCAAACATCGCCGTACCGATACGTACCATCGTGGAACCGTATTTCACCGCAAGCGGATAATCTCCGGACATGCCCATTGACAAGAAATCCATATGGATATTATCTAATTTTTTCGCCTTAATGTCAACAAATAGTTTTTGCATCTTGCAAAAATACTGCTCAATTTCCTCATTTATTTCACAAACTGGAGGGATCGACATCAATCCGCGCACATGGATCCTGGAAAATCCGGAAACTTTTACTAGGAAATCTTCCAATTCCTCCGGCAATACCCCGGATTTATTTGCTTCGTTTCCAATATTTACCTCAACCAAACAGTCCATTGTCCGGTCGTGTTTTTCACACTGCTTCTGGATCTCCTGCGCTAATGCGATCGAATCGAGCGACTGGATCATGCAGACCTTGTCGATAATCTGTTTGACCTTGTTGGTCTGCAGATGCCCGATGAAATGGATTTCCACCCCATCTTTCTGATATTGGTCATATTTGGCGCAAAGCTCCTGCGCCTTATTTTCCCCGAGCAGGGTGACTCCGGCAGCGATCGCCTCATTTACCCGCTGCGGGTCCACCGTTTTGGTGACAGCCATCAAGCGTACTTCCTGCGGGTCGCGCCCACATTCCCTGCAGGATTTCTCCAGCTGCTGCCGGATCTGCAAGACTGCCTGCGCTACTTCCCCATTGCTAGATTGGCTTGTCGTCATATAACCGCGCCCCTTCTATAACTACTTCATCATATTGCTGCAGACCTGTATAATTCCCGCCCTGCTCGTACTCTGCATCATACTCCTGACAGAGCACAAAACCGACATCCTCATAGATAACCGTGACCGGACGGAAAACCAGCCTTTCGCCCAAAACGATATAAACACCTTTTTGTATGCCGGAAAACCGGATTGCAGAATCGCTCACACGCAAACCGGTAACCGATTCAAACTGCACATCCGCCTGACAGACCCGCAGGTTAATCAACGCTTTATTGATGTAATTGCATCGAAAAACCACAACCGCCTCTTCGCTGTCCCGCTGGGTGTTGACCGACCAGACAACAGCAGGGACAGGGGAAATGCCGCTGATATGGAAGTCGAGCGTCACAGTCGAACCGACCCGGTATTTTTCCCGTTCCTCGCCGACCACAATCGCCGCATAATACCAGTTATGACTGGTCATCAGCTTCCCCACCGGGTTGGTATCCAGCGTTTGCGCAGGCGAATTGACCAGATCAAATACCATCTCTGGGGTGAGGTTGTCCAGGTTGTTCAGGTCAGACAGATCCACCTGGTTCTCATACCCATCCACCTTCCGGATGAAATATCCCGGACGAGGCGATGTGATCGCCGTGGGATCCTCTTCCACCAACGACTGGTAATATGCCATTTCCGCATCGATCTGTTCGATTGCCTCATTAAAATTGTCCTGCTTCCCGGTCGCCACCTGTTTGGTATTCATGAGCACCAGTAAGCTGTCCGACATTTCATCCAGCTCCGAAAGGGAGTGGCTGTTGACCGAATCGATGATCATCCCAATCTCTTCAAAGATCTGCCGGTTCAGCACATCGGTATGCGCATAAGAAGTTGTCCCAGGATCCTGCGCCTGTTCCAGAAGGTCTTTTTGGTTAGACAGATCCCGCAGGCGCTGTAACGCTTCAATATCGGTCTCGCTTTGATAGATCTCAGCAATGCGGGATCCTTTGGACACCTTGGCTCCATCATCCACCAGATAGGTGGCCACGCCTGAACCGATCGTATCCTCTAAGACCTGTTCGGCCCGCAGAGCGATCCCCGTCACACGGGAAGTCTGTTCCACTGTATAAAGATAAGCGGTTTCTGTTTTATATTGGGAGGTAAAATAGCGGTAGACCTGCAGCCCTACGAATCCCAGGACAAACAGGGCAATCAATCCCAGTACGATCCGCTGCGTCAGCGTATTTTTCATATCATTTCCTTAGATCTCAGATGGTTTTTCAGCTTCCTGCGCATCTGTATCCAGGATGCTCAGGGAACGGGACGGGATAATGGTGGAAATGGCGTGTTTATAAACGAGGTTTTGCTTGCCATCGCAGTCCAAAATGACGGTAAAAGAATCAAATCCTTTTACGACCCCTTTGAATTGGAAGCCATTGGTCAGATAAATGGTGACTGTAATTTTTTCACGCCTGGCCTGATTCAGGAAGACATCTTGCAAATTCAACTGTTTCATTCTTTTCCCCCCGTAAAAGTAAATTTTTAAAAAAGCATCTGCCGGATTATATTCGATTTCTGAAAGCCTGCTTTTTAAGCGATCACATCCCCAAGCGAGGGCAAAAACAGGAGGGATTTATCTGTTTTTTGTGATATTGGCTTCACATTTATCATACCACAAATCAAACCGTTTGTAAAATACCGCTTTTTTCTGCAATTGCCTGCGCATCGCTGTAAAGCGCCTGCAAATCGCTGTACCTGTCCGCCTCGAGCCAATGGATGCGCGGATCTCTGCGGAACCAGGTCAGCTGCCGTTTGGCATAATTCCGGGTAGCTTGCTTTAAATGAGCAATACAGTTCTCCAGGCTTTCTTCCCCATCCAAAAACGGCTGCAATTCCTTATAACCGATCGCCTGCCGGGCTGTCCCGCCATAGGAAGCCGAAACTGCCCTGGCTTCATCCAGAAGGCCATCCTCCAGCATTTTATCCACCCGCCGGTCGATCCGCGCATATAAATGCTCCCGGTCGGCAAAAGTGATCCCAAGCATGCACAGCATATAATCCGACGGCTCCCGGCGGGACTGCTCCTGATGGCGGCTCATAGGGATACCGGTCAACTCATACACCTCCAGCGCCCGAAGCACCCTCCCCAGATTGTTCGGATGCAGCTTCCCGGCCAATTGGGGGTCGACCTTCTGCAGCCGTTCCCACATTGCCTGGACGCCTTCCCGCTCCGCTTCGACTACCAGCCGCTCACGTACGCCGGCATTATTTTGGATCGGGTCATATTGGATATTGTCAATGACCGCCTGGACATAGAGCCCGGTCCCACCCACTAAAATAGGCAGATGCCCTGCCGCATGGATGCGCCCGATCGCTTCCCGCGCCATTTTTGCGTAATCCGCCACCGAAAAGGCGGCGTTGTCCGGGTCGATGCAATCGATCAGATGATGCGGTACCCCGCGCATTTCCGCTGCATCCGGTTTGGCTGTCCCGATCTGCATTTGCTTATAAACCTGCATCGAATCGGCAGAAACCACTTCCCCATGCAGGCGCATGGCCAATTCGACTGCCAAACCGGTTTTCCCGGAAGCAGTCGGCCCGACGATCACCAGCAGCGGTATCTTTTTGTTTTCCATCTTCATCCCAGCCTGCCGAATTTTTTCTCAATCTCGTATTTGCTCATAAAAATAGCTACCGGTCTTCCGTGCGGGCAATGGCTTGCGTCCCCATCCTGCCGCAAGAGTTCCACCAGCTGCTCCAAGGAAGGCGCCGGCGTCCTGTCATTGGCTTTGATTGCCGCCCGGCAAGCCACCGTATGATAAAAATCTTCCAGCTGTTCCGGCAGCAGGTTGCTGCTGCAATGGAGCAACCGCTGGGCAAGTTCGGCGACAATCCCCGCCAAATCTGAATCCGCTAAGACCGGTGCGACCTCCCGCACGATCACCTGCCCATTTCCAAAATCTTCCAAAAACAGCCCGGCTTTTTCAAACGCCGGCAGATGTTCCAAAACTGCGGCATATTCTTCCCGGGCAAGCTGGACCGAAACCGGGCGCAACAGGAGCTGACGGTCCTGCCCCACCCCCTGGGACACCAGCCGGTTGAACAGCAGCCGTTCATGCGCTGCATGCTTATCAATCAAGATCATTTCATTCTGATTCTGTAAAACGATATAAGTCTGAAAAAGTTCCCCCACCAAAACTGCACCTGCATAGGGATCGTTTTGGGCTTCCTCCATAATCTGCACAGTAGGCGTCTCCGGCTGCTCCATATCCTTTTCAGCTTGTGCTGCCGGCCGCTCGTTTTTCCATTCCAGCGCCGGCATAGGAAAAGCTTCCGACGGTTCCTGCCGTACATTTTTCCCGGAAAGATACGGGGACTCAGGCGACTCTGCAAAAATATCCAGGCATACCCGCCTGCCACCGGGCATTGGCGCAGGAGTTGGCGGCTCCGCCGGATGGCTGGCTGCGGCTGGCTGGACGTTTGCGGAAGCCAGGAATGATTCGGTGCTTTTTTCAATGCTTGTTTGCTTTTGGGCCCCAGCAATCATCGTTTGATAAGCCGAAGCGCTCATATGCTGTTGGACCGGCTGCGGCGGTGCTGACTGCGCCAATG
>CALXGW010000135.1 GCA_944387965.1 uncultured Anaerotruncus sp.
CGGCGCAGTCGAAACCATTTTGAACGTCTTTTCGGATTACGGCCTGCCGTTTGACGAGGGCGCGACCATCGACGGCGACCGGGGCGATTACGGCCCGTACCGGCAGCGGCAGCGCGCAAAAATCTACCAGGTATTTGCCAAATGGCTGGTACAGCAAGGGAAAGCCTACCCCTGTTTCTGTACCGAAGAAGAGCTGGCAGAGATCCGGCATAAACAGGAAGAATTGAAAGAGAATTTCGGCTATTACGGCAAATGGGCCGTCCACCGGGACATGCCGTTTGATGAGATCAAAGCCAAAATCGATGCCGGGGAGCCGTTTGTGCTGCGTTTCCGCAGTGAAGGGAATCCGGAAAACCGGGTCAAATTCACCGACCTGGTCAAAGGCAAGATGGAATTCCCGGAAAACGACCAGGACGTCGTGCTGCTGAAATCGGACGGTATCCCGACCTATCACTTTGCGCATGTGGTGGACGACCATCTGATGGGTACCACCCATGTCGTGCGCGGCGAGGAATGGCTGGCGACGCTGCCCATCCATGTCCAGCTGTTTGGGGCGATGGGATGGAAGCTGCCGAAGTATGTCCACACCGCCCAGCTGATGAAGATCGGGGAGGACGGCAACAAACGCAAGCTTTCCAAACGCAAAGACCCGGAACTGGCGCTGGATTTCTATAAACAGCAGGGGTATTGCGTGGCGGCGGTGAAGGAGTATATCCTCACCCTGCTCAACTCGAATTTTGAGGACTGGCGGCTGGCAAACCCGGACGAGCCGATGGAAAAATTCCCGTTCAACACCAAAAAAATGGGGGTTTCGGGCGCGCTGTTCGATATGGAGAAGCTCAACGACGTGTCCAAGAATGTCATTTCCAAAATGAGCGCGGATGCGGTCTATGACCATCTGGCTGTTTGGGCCAAGCAGTTTGACCCGGATTTTTACAGCCTGATCTCCCGCGACCCGGCTTACACCAAATCCATCCTGGCCATCGGCCGCGGCGGCAAAAAACCGCGCAAGGATTTTGCCGTATGGGCGGACGTGAAACCCTATCTGGATTTCTTCTTTGAGGAACTGTTCCAGCCGGATTACACCTATCCCGCGCATATGCCGGCGTCCGACTGCAAAACCATCCTTTCCCGCTATCTGGAATTGTACGACCCGGCGGACGACAGCAACCAGTGGTTTGATAAGATCAAAGCGCTCACCGAGGAAATCGGCTACACCTGCAATATGAAGGAATATAAGAAAAACCCGGACGCCTTCCCGGGGAATGTCGGGGATGTGAGCATGGTCATCCGGGTCGCAGTCACCGGGCGGCAGAACTCGCCGGATATGTACGAAGTGATGAAGATCATCGGGCCGCAGCGCACCCGCGAGCGGCTGGAACGCGCGCTTGCCGCCTTTTCCTGAGTGATTGGCTTTTGCTGCAGGCAAAAAGAAAAGATTCACCAATTCCTGTTTGGAGTGTGATAACATGAGCGAATACGCATCCAATTTTATAACCGAAATCATTGACGAGGATATTGCCAACGGCTTTTCCGACCGCATCCATACCCGATTCCCACCGGAACCGAACGGGTACCTGCATATCGGTTCGGCCAAAGCCATCTATATCAATTATTCGACTGCGCAAAAATATAACGGCCTGTTCAACCTGCGGTATGACGACACCAACCCGGTCAAAGAGGACACCGAATACGTCGAATCGATCGAGGAAGACCTGCGCTGGCTGGGCGCCATCCCCGACGGCATCTATTACGGGTCGGATTATTTTGACCAGTGTTATGAATACGCCGTCCAGTTGATCCGGGATGGGAAAGCCTATGTCTGCGATTTGACGCCGGATGAAATGCGGGAATACCGCGGCACCCTGACCCAGCCGGGCAAGGAATCCCCTTACCGCAACCGCTCGGTAGAGGAAAACCTCGACCTGTTTGAGCGGATGAAAAACGGGGAATTCCCAGACGGCTCCAAAACCCTGCGCGCAAAGATCGATATGGCTTCGCCGAATATGAATATGCGCGACCCAGCGATTTACCGGATTGTGCGCGCCCATCATCACCGCCAGGGGGATAAATGGTGCATTTATCCG
The DNA here is from genome assembly GCA_944387965.1 of uncultured Anaerotruncus sp. Taxonomy (GTDB): domain Bacteria; phylum Bacillota; class Clostridia; order Oscillospirales; family Ruminococcaceae; genus Anaerotruncus. The sequence continues at coordinate 2,088 of CALXGW010000135.1, forward strand.
CTGTATGATTTCGCGCACCCGATCCAGGATGCGATCGAGGGGATCACCCATTCGCTCTGTTCGCTGGAATTTGAAAACCACCGCCCGCTTTATGAATGGGTGGTGGACAACATCGGCTTTGAAAAGAAACCAAAACAGCGGGAATTTGCCCGTTTAAATATCACCCATACGGTGATGTCCAAACGGTATCTGCGGGAACTGGTAGAAACCAAACGGGTGGACGGCTGGGACGCCCCGCGCATGCCGACCCTGTGCGGCTTACGCCGGCGGGGATATACGCCGTCTTCCATTCTGGAGTTTGTGCGGCGTGCAGGCGTTGCCAAGGCAAACAGCCTGGTCGATATCAAGCTGCTCGAATACTGCATCCGGGAAGAACTGAATGCAACCGCCCCGCGCCGGATGGCGGTCACCGAGCCGGTAAAAGTTGTGCTTACCAACTACCCGGACGGCAAAGTGGAGTATTTTGAAGTCGCCAATAACCCGGTGGACCCGGAGGCCGGGACCCGCAAGGTCGCGTTCAGCGGGGAACTATATATCGAGCGGTCGGATTTTGCAGAGGTGCCGCCGCCGAAATTCCAGCGGCTCAAACCGGGTGGTGAAGTGCGCCTGATGGGGGCTTACCTCATCAAATGCAATGAGATCGTGAAGGATGAAAACGGGCAGGTGACCGAACTGCGCTGCACTGCCGATTTGGAAACCGGCAACGGCACCCCGGCTGACGACCGCAAGGTGCGCGGCACCATCCATTGGGTCAGCGCGGCGCACGCGGTCGATGCGGATATCATGCTGTATGAGGACCTGTTTACGATGGAGGATGTCAATGCCGTCCCGGAAGGGGCCAATTATCTGGATTACCTCAACCCGGATTCGCTTCATAAGCTGACCGGCTGCAAATTGGAGGCTTCCCTGGCCGACGCGGCGCCGGGCGACCGGTTCCAGTTTGTACGGATGGGGTATTTCTGCAAGGACAGCCGGTATGAAAACACCTTCAACCGGATCGTAACGTTAAAAGACAGCTTTAAATTGCCGGGGTGATGCCCGGCCCAAGGCACACACCCTGAAAAACAGTGCGCCCGCATACGGCAGCTTGCCGTATGCGGGCGTTTTTTGCCTGCTTATGGGCCGGATTTATGGAAGGTCTTCCGGTTCCACTGGGATTCCCTCCTGTGATTTTGCAACATTTTGTATATATTGCTCTTCACGATACTGTTTGTAAATCACATCCCCCTGATAGACCGCCATACTGTAAACCTGTTCGGCCACCCGGACAATATGCGGCGTCACCAGGCAGGCATATTGTTTGCGCCAATCCGAAAGCTGCCGGAACCATTCGGTCGAGAGGGTGTATTCCTGGCCCAGGACGGTCACCTGGTAGTGTTGGCTGCCGGACTGCACAACCGACAGCGTCTGCATGCTGCCGGAGTCGGTTTCATATTTGGCGTTTTCCTGTCCGACCAGCAAAAACAGTATAAACCAGGCGGAAAACAGGAGGGTCAAAAAAAATGCGGCAAAAAAAAGTGCGGTATCCTGTCTTTTCATTGAATCCTTCCATTTGATTGCTTTGATTTTGAAACATCCTGCATGGCTGCTTCTATTCCGAAGCGGGCTGCTGCGCCGTTTCGCCCAGCAAGCGGGCGATGCTTTGCCCAACCAGCTGGGCGGTGTAGATGCTTTCTTCCAGTGTATTTGCGTTTGAACCGACTTCCAGCAGCAGCGAGCCGGTCGTCAGGTCCATATTGTATTTGCGGTAACAGAAGAAGATCGGCCGGGTAAGCCCGGGAATGTCGGTTTCGATCGCGTCCTGAACGCATCCTGCAAACCGCAGGTTCTGCTGCCATTCAGGGATATTCATCGTCCCGTCGTCGCTGCCGGTAATAATCATCAGCTGGGCGGCTTTTTTCCCGTTTACCTCCACCACCGGCTTGACGATCAGGTCTTCCTCCCGTTGGATGGCGTCCCGGTGGACGTCCAATGCAATTTTGATGCTGGGATATTCTTCCAGCCATTTTTTGACGGTTTCTGCGCTGCGTTCATATGCGCCGTTGTAGGAGGGGTAATCGTGCTGGGTGGTGTCGTGGATGACGCCGATGCCTGCATCGGTCAGCGCTTTTTCGAGCGCATCCCCAACCGCCACCATATTTTGTGTGTTGTCGGTCGTGCGCCAGGCGTTGCGCATGTCGTAAAGGTCGGTGTCGAGCGCTTCGTAGCTTTCGGTAGCGTGGGTATGGAAAATCAGCACCTGGGGTTCATTGGTCTGTTCGAGATGGATATTCATCCCCTGCTCCATGATGGCTTTGACCTCTTCATCCGGCACTTCGGTATAATTGCGCAGTTTGCCGTTGCCGTATTCCACCAAATCCACTGCGGTCACCGACATGTTCTCCTGCAAAATCGTCCCCCGGTATTCTGCGGGGATGTCCGGGGCCTTGTCCTGTGCCGGACGGGCGTTTTGAACCTTTGCAGGGAAAACCTCGGCGGACGAGGCGTCATCCGATGAATCGGCGTCCTTCATGCGGGATTGCGGCTGGGAAGAAGATGGGTTTTCTTCCTCATCGGTATTTTCCCACGGCTGGACATATGGTTCCACTTCGGATTCCTTACCATGGTAATATGCCTGGTCGATCTGGTCGCCGAACCGTTCTTCCAGCAGCGCCAGGGAACCCTCCGGCATGTTGACCATTGCGGAAAGCAGCGCCGCTTTTTCGGGCAGCGTGCCCATCTCCGACCGGAAGCAGATAAGCGCAGCCGCGGCGACCGGCAGCACAAGCAAGGTGGAAATCGCCTTGCGCAGCTGTTTTGACCAGGACGGCCTTTGCCGCCAGAACCTTCTCAAGCTGCCACCCCCTGCCGAAATGAACTCTCCGTTCATCTTATGCGCAGGATCGGCAGATTATACCCGTGCAGCCGCTTTTCAGGAAACCAGGTAGCTGATATCTTCCAGCGATAAGCTCGGCTGCAAAGCTGCGTTGATCGCCAGCGACAGATGTTTTGCCCCCCGCTGGATGATCGCATCGATATCCCGCGGGGTCACCATCATATGGCATGCGCTGTCCTGCGCCGGTTTGGACGGCGCTTCCCCCAGCAGGTCATAAGCCAGCGTGGCCCCATCCACAACGGTAGGGATTCCCATGGAAATTACTGGCACACCCAGGGTATGCCGGGAAAGTTCTTTGCGGGAATTGAGCACCCCGGAACCGGGTGAGATCCCAGTATCGGAGATCTGGATGGTATTTCCCAGCCGGGAAAGCGAACGGGAAGCCAACGCATCCACCACGATCACAGCGGATGGGCCAAGATCCCGCACAATGGAATGTACAATCTCCCCGGTTTCCATGCCGGTCTGTCCCAAAACGCCCGGCGCCAGCACCGCCACCGGTCGCAGCCCGCCAAGCCCGGTGCGCTCGGCCAGGTCCTGCGGGATATGCCGGGTAGCCAATACCTGCCGGGCGGTTTGCGGCCCGAGGGCGTCGGGCGTCATCTGTTCGTTGCCCAGCCCCACCACCAGCACGCCGCCGGTTTTAGGCAGCAGGGCGGCCAGTTTCCCTGCAAGCAGATGGGTGGTATCATCCGCCGGCTCGACGCTGCCGGTCAAAGCAGGCAGCTGGATGGTGATATAGGTGCCCGGCTTGCGGCCGATCGGCCGGCCGGCTTCCTCGCTTGAGATCCGGACGGTCGTCACATGCAGGCCGCCCGCTTCCTCTTCCTGTATATCCACCCCTTGCGGAAGCTTTGGACGGTATGCCTGGGCAGCTTCCATTGCCAGGTCGGTGCGTATGGAGCCAAACAATCCGCTCCCCCCTTTTTTGAATCAATCGTTAAATTTTTTGGTTCGGTTGTAAAAACAGGTTGGTTGGTGTATATTAAAGTATATCGCCTGTCGATCAACAACCATCAAAGGAAGGAAATTATGGATAAACGGAAAATCGGCTTGATCGTTCTGGCTGCAGGCGCAGTGATATTGTTGGTTGCCCTGCTGCTTTTATTCAATACAAATTCCCCCTGGGCGTTAATCACCCTGGGGCTTTCGATCATTGTAAATACCACCGGGCTTTCGATCCTCATTGCAAAGCGCAGCGACTGAACCGTCCGGCATCCCAAAGCGACTGTAAAAGGAGAGAATGCGACATGGATTATCTGCGCCGCACCTGGGCAGAAATCAACCTGGATGATATCCGGCATAATTACCGGCAGATGAAACAACGGCTGAAACCCGGCTGTATGGCGATGGCGGTCGTGAAAGCGGACGCTTACGGCCATGGGGATGGGTTTGTTGCCCGTACCCTGCAGCAGGAGGGGGCCGACTGGTTTGCCGTTTCCAATATCAATGAAGCGATCTCCCTGCGCCGGCAGGAGATCACCAAACCCATCCTGATCCTGGGGTATACGCCGCCGGAATTGGCAAGCCGGCTTTATGAGCTGAACGTTTCCCAGGCGGTGTATTCGGTCGAATATGCCCAGGGCCTTTCGCAGGCTGCTGAACAGCAGCAGGTGCGGGTGGACTGCCATATCAAGGTGGATACCGGCATGTCCCGCATCGGCTTTTATGCGCAGAAGGGCCATGAGGTGCAGGCGGCGCATGAGATCGCGCGGGTGTATGCCCTGCCGCATCTGGACTGCACCGGTATTTTTACCCATTTTGCCTGCGCGGATGAATATGCGCCCGACAGCGAAGCGTTTACCCATATGCCGTTTTCCGTCTTCCAGGCGGTGGTTTCCCTGCTGCGCAAGGACGGCATCTCTTTTCAAATCCATCACTGCTGCAACAGCGCCGCCACCCTCTCTTACCCGGAGATGCACCTGGATATGGTGCGGTTGGGGGATGTCCTTTACGGGCTTTCCCCCTCGCCGGAATGTGCCGGCATGGTGGATCTGCAGCCTGCGATGTCCCTTTATACAACCGTCACCATGGTCAAACCCCTCGACCCCGGCGCCTGTATCAGCTATGGGCGCAGGTATACGGTGCCGAAAGGCGGTCGGAAGATCGCTTCGATCGCGATCGGGTATGCCGACGGGTACCGCCGCAACTTCACCAACCAGGGGCATGTGCTGCTGCATGGCAGGATCGCCCCGATCGTAGGCGCGGTGTGTATGGATCAGCTGATGGTGGATGTGACCGATATCCCGGATGTGTGTTCCGGCGATCTGGTGACCCTGCTGGGCCGCGACGGGGAGTATACCATCACGCTGGACGATTTCGCGCGGATCAACCACACGATCAACTATGAGGAGTGCTGCCTGATCGGCCGCCGGGTGCCGCGGGTGTACATAGAGGACGGCAAAGAGTCCGCCGCAGTGGATTATGTGATCGCCATGCTTTGATCCTGGCATATTTGTTTGCATACGAAGCCGCCGCCTGCTTTTTGAAACGCAGACGGCGGTTTTTTATGCCCAAAACGCTTGATAAAGCTTTCCAATCCGCATATAATAAGTACCGGGTATGTAAAAATGAAAATCCCGCGCGTCAAGCGCGGCTTGGAGGCGAATTATGGACAGCAGGGTTCATCAGTTTTTAGAAGAGATCAAAGGCAAAAAGATCACGGTGATCGGCATCGGCGTCAGCCATGCCGATCTCATCAGCCGTTTGAATGAACGCGGCGCAAAGGTCACCGCCTGCGATAAACGGTCCCGCGAACAGATCGGCGAGGCCATCTGCAATAATTTTGAAGCGCGCGGCATCACCCTGAAGCTCGGCCCGGATTACCTGGAACATATCGACGCGGATATCGTCCTGCGCACCCCCGGCATGAAATTCCATCAGCCCATTTTGGATAATCTGCGCCGGGACGGGGTGGTCGTGACCAGCGAAACCGAACTGTTTTTTGACTTCTGCCCCTGCCGCACCATCGGCATCACCGGCAGCGACGGCAAAACCACCACCACCACCCTGATTGCGGAAATTTTGAAGGAAGCCGGCCACCGGGTACATTTGGGCGGCAACATCGGACGCCCGCTGATGCCGATCATTGAGGATATCCGCGACCACGATTTTGCAGTCGCTGAACTTTCCAGCTTCCAGCTGATTTCGATGCGTCAGAGCCCGAATATCGCGGTGATTACCAATATCACCCCGAACCATCTCGATGCGCATAAGGATATGCAGGAATATGTCGATGCGAAGCTAAATATCCTCGCCCATCAGGACGCCTTTTCGCGCACCGTGCTGGGGGTGGATAACGACCTGTGCGCCCAGATCGCGCAAAGCGGCAAGGTGCGCGGGCATCTGTTTGAATTTTCAGTCAAACATCCGGTGCGTACCGGCGCGTACCTCGGGGAAGATGGGATCATCTATTTTTCCCTCAACGGCAAGGCCCAGAAGGTCATGCACGCCAGTGAGATCCGCCTGCCCGGGCTGCACAATATCCAGAACTACCTGGCCGCGATCTGTGCGGTTTGGGGATATGCCGACCGGGATGCGATCTATAATGTAGCGGTCGAATTCGGCGGGGTGGAACACCGGATTGAACTGGTACGCGAGCTGCATGGGGTCAAATGGTACAACGATTCGATCGCCACCACCCCAACCCGCACCATTGCCGGGCTGGACAGCTTCCCCCAGAAACTGGTCATCATTGCGGGCGGTTATGATAAGAAGATCCCGTTTGAACCGCTTGCGCCCAAACTGATCGAGAAGGTAAAGCTGCTCATCCTGACCGGCGCTACCGCCCCGAAGATTGAAGCGGCGGTCAAAAATGCCGATGGCTATGACCCGGATACATTTAAAATCCTGCATGCGAAGGATTTGGCGGATGCGGTACGGCTTGCGCAGGAAAACACCGCCCCCGGCGATATCGTTTCGCTTTCTCCGGCCTGCGCCAGCTTTGACGCCTACCCCAATTTTGAAGCGCGTGGGCAGCATTTTAAACAATTGGTCAACGGGCTGGAATAAATCCCGATGGAGGCAAGCATAAAATGACCGCAAAAGAATTGATTTTGAAATTGACCGGGGCGGCAGGCGTGGCCGGATGTGAGGAGCAGGCAGTACAGGCTGCCCGCGAGCTGCTCGCGCCATACGGTTCCTGTGAATTGACCCCGCTCGGCAGCCTGGTCTGCCGGGTCAAGTCTGCCGGGCCGGAAAAACCGCACTTGATGCTGACCGCACATATCGACCAGATCGGTATGGCCGTCACCCATATTGATGAGAAAGGGTTCCTGCGGGTGGGGAACTGCGGCGGGATCGACCGTTCGATGCTGCTTTCTTCGCAGCTGCTCGTGCATACCGCATCCGGCCTTCTGCCGGGGGTGGTCTGCACCATCCCGCCCCACCTCAACCCGGATGAAAATAAAATCCCGAAGATGGAGGAATTTGCCGTTGACGTGGGGCTGTCCGCCGAGGACGCCCGGCGCCGTATCTCGCTGGGCGACCGCATCACTTTTGACGCTGTGCCGGCGGAGTTGGCAGGCGGGAAGCTGTGTTCCCCTGCCGCCGACGACCGGGCCGGATGCGCGAGCGTGATTTTGGCGGCGCAGGCATTGGCGGCATGCCCGCTTGACTGTTCGCTCAGCGTGCTGCTCGCCAGCATGGAAGAAACCGGCGGCGCGGGCGCGCGCACCGGCGCAAACCTGCTTTCCCCCACCCATGCCATTGCGGTGGACGTTTCCTTCGGCGATACGCCCGATACCCCCAAACATCAGTGCGGCGTCCTCGGCAAAGGGCCGATGGTCGGGATTGCGCCCATCCTGGATCAGGGGATGTTTTCTGGGATGAAAGCCTGTGCCGAACGGCATGGGATCCCTTATCAGGTGGAAGTCATGAGCCGGCGCACCGGTACCGATGCGGACAGTGTTGCTGTGAGCGGCGCCGGCGTGCGATGCGCGCTGCTGTCGATCCCCCTGCGCTATATGCACACCCCGATCGAACTGATCGAGCCGTCGGACGTCCAGCTGACCGCAGACCTGATTGCCGCTTATGTCAAAGATACGTTTGGAGGGAATGCGGATGCTGTATGACCTGATCGAAAAACTTTGTGCGCTTCCGGGCGTATCCGGCTGTGAAGATGCGGTGCGGGAAGCGATTTTGCAGCAAATCCGGCAGGACTGCACCTGCAAGGTGGATGCGCTCGGCAATCTGCTGGCATTTAAGAAAGGGGCGCGCCGCCCAGGGAAAACCATCCTGCTTTCCGCCCATATGGATGAAGTGGGGCTGATTGTCACCAGCGTGGAAGAAAACGGCCTGCTGCGGTTTTCAACCGTTGGCGGTATCGATAAGCGCACCATCGTCGGGCGGGCCGTACAGATCGGCAAAACCCCGGGGGTGATCGGCTGCAAGCCGGTCCATATGCGCACATCGGAGGAAAAAGATAAGGCAGTCCCGCTTGACGGGCTGTATATTGATATCGGTGCAAAAAACAGGGAGGAAGCGCTCTCGCTGGTCAGCCTGGGCGACCGGGCGGTATTTATTTCCCATTACTGCGAAATGGGGGACGGTTACCTGCGCGGGCGGGCGCTTGACGACCGCATCGGCTGCGCGCTGCTGGTGGAACTGGCAAAAAGCCCGCTGCCGTACGATACCTGGTTTGCGTTTACCGTGCAGGAGGAAACCGGCTGCACCGGCGCAATCACCGCAGCCGCCCAGGTCTGCCCGGAAATTGGGATCGCAGTCGAAACCACGACCGCCTGCGACATCCCCGGCGTTGAGGAAGGGCGCACCGTCTGCAAGCTGCAGCATGGGCCGGTCGTTTCGCATATGGACCGCGGTACCCTTTATGATATGAAACTTTATGCCCGCGCCCTGGAAATTGCGCAGGCGCGCGGCATCCCCTGCCAGACCAAGGAGGGCGTCTATGGCGGCAACGAATCCCGTTCGGTACAGGTTGCCGGCAGCGGCGCGCAGGTGCTTGCGGTATCGGTGCCCTGCCGGTACCTGCACACCCCGTCCTGCGTCGCCCACCGGTCGGATATCGGCCATACCCTTGCGCTTTTGCAGGCGCTTGTGGAAGAATTGGGCGCATGATCCGGCTGGTAACGCCCAGCCTGGAAGGACGCCTGTTTACGGCAGCCCCTTTTCTCGGCCCGTTTGGCATCAAAATCTGTTCGCTTTATGAAACCTACCGGCAGGAGCCCGGCGTCCTGGACGTCTGGCTGCTGCTGGATGGGCAGGCCATCTGCGGCGCTGTTTCCCGGATGGAATCGGGCGGGACGATTGCGCTGATACCAGGCAGCCAGCCGGATTTTGACGAACTGGCGGCATTTTTGCCCGCTGCCGGGCTGCATTGGCTGGACGGGATGCAGGAAACTTTGTCCCCGCTTGCCAGCCGCATCCCCTCCCGGATGCAGCTGGCTGCGCATATGCAGTATGACCCGGCGCTGCCGCCCCCGGACTGTCCCTTTGCCGGGCAGATTTTCCCAGCGGACAGGCTTTCCGAGGTCTATCCGCTGCTTTGTGCCGGCCAGCCGGGATTTGCCCGGCAGGTGCGTTATGACAGCTGGCTCACCGAAACTTCCCATAAGCTGCGGCATGGGCAGGCGGAAATATGGGTACTAAAAGTAGATTCCGTATCAGTATCTACAGTTGGGATTTATTTTAAGGCAGCCGGACAGGCATTGCTTGCCGGGCTTGCCACCCTGCCGGCATACCGCGGCAGGGGATACGGGCAGGCCATGATGGCTTATGCGACCGGACAGGCGCTCCGGGAAGGGCTTCATCCGCATCTGCTGACGGCGGACGCGCAGATATTGCCTTTCCATGCCCAGTGCGGCTACCGCCCGCAGGGGGATTGGGGGCGGCTTTTTTTGTGTGAATCGAAGGAACAGGAAGGTTTTTCAGATGATGGAACAATTTTTTAAAATCGACCCTTACATACAGCAGCAGGCAGAGCAGGCGCTGGCCCTGTGTGGGGACGCATTTGCACGGATTGACCAGATTGCGGAATATAACGCTTGCAAAGTGCTTTCCGCTTTTATCCAATGCGGCGTGAGCGAAAGCCATTTTGCAGGTACGACCGGCTATGGTTACGGCGACCGGGGCCGTGAGGTGCTGGATGCAGTGGTTGCGAAGATTTTTGGGTGTGAGGATGCGCTGGTCCGCCACAATTTCGTTTCCGGCACCCATGCGATCACCACCGCCCTGTTCGGGGTGCTGCGTCCGGGCGATACGATCGTTTCGCTGGCCGGCGTCCCGTATGATACCCTCCAGCCGGTGCTGGGGATTGTGGAGGGCGGCAGCGGCAGCCTCAGGGAATTCGGCGTACATTACCGCCAGCTCGACCTGCTGCCGGACGGCGCCATTGATTTTGACGGTGTGGCCCAGGCGGTTCAGGGGGCAAAGGTCGCTTATTTGCAGCGTTCCCGCGGTTATTCCCTGCGGGAATCGGTCAGCATTGACGATATTGCGAAGGTTTGCCGCCTGGTGCGGCAGGCGAACCCACAGGCCATCATCATGGTGGATAACTGTTATGGGGAATTTGTGGAAAAACAGGAGCCCACCGATGTGGGGGCGGATTTGATCATCGGTTCGCTCATTAAAAACCCGGGCGGCGCAATTGCCAAGACCGGCGGTTATATTGCAGGCCGGGCGGATCTGGTGGAACAGTGTGCCTGCCGCCTGACTGCGCCGGGGGTGGGCAAGGAAGTTGGCTGCACGCTCGGGGAAAACCGGTCGATGTTTATGGGATGGTTTTTTGCGCCGACGGTGGTGCAATCGGCGCTCCGGACAGCTGTTTTTGCCGCTGCGCTGTTTGAACGGCTGGGGTTTGCGGTCTATCCGAAATATGACAGCCCCCGCACCGATATCGTCCAGGCGGTCAAACTCGGGTCGCCCAAAGGGCTGGAAGCCTTCTGTGTCGGGATGCAGCGGGGCGCGCCGGTGGACGCTTTCGTCACCCCGGAAGCTTGGGATATGCCCGGCTATGACAGCAAGGTCATTATGGCGGCGGGTGCGTTTACGATGGGCGCTTCGATCGAACTTTCGGCTGACGGGCCGATGCGGGAACCATATGCAGCCTGGATGCAGGGCGGGATCACCTGGCCCAGCGGGAAAACCGGTGTGATTTTGGCTGCACAGTCGCTCCTGGAAGCCGGCGTACTGGCTGGCAGTTAAATTCGCGAATGAGGCATACAGGCGGCAGGACGCGTCATACGTCCTGCCGCCTTTTTGGCGTCTACAAAAATTCAATCAAAAATTTGTGAATTTCGCCCAAATTATTTTGATTGGGCCGTGAAAATATCCAACAAAACCTGGTGGAAAAAAGAGGAATTTTGGGGAAATCAAGGAAATTGGACAGGCATTTTATACCAAGAAAATTTGACAAAAACAGGCAGGTTGAATATAATGGCAAATATTCTGGCACAATGAATGCATATGCTTCTTGTGCGCGCATATTTTCCCATCGATGGAAAGACAACAAATAAAGGAGAACCGTATGATCCGAATATGGAGGGAAGCCCGCACTTTGTGGGAATTTTTCCACAGCCGGGTTTTTGCGTTGGGCATACTGGCGGTCATCTGTGCATTTGTGATTTTCAAGATCACTTCCAGTATGAATGCAATCTATGTGATCGACGGCAACCAACGCAGCATTGCCTTTACATTGGAATCCGATCCTGATAAGCTGGTCCAAAATTTTGCACAGACCAGCGACCCTGCCGTCCAGCAAACTGTTTTCCCGGGGCTGTCAGGCGCATATGGCGAGATGAACTCGCTGCGTTCGCTGCAGGTCAGCGTCCAGGCGGACGGCCAGACGATCGTTTACCGCCCTGAAAACGGTACTACCGTCGCCGAATTGCTCTATGCCAACGGCATCAGCTATGACGGCAACGACCTGCTTTCACCGGACGGGGAAAAACCGCTGGAAGACGGGGATGAGGTCATATTGCAGCGGGTGGAATATGAGCAGTATCTGGAGGATGAAGTCATCCCATATGAAACCGTCCATAAAAATTCCTCCCTTTTGCAGATCGGCGCCAGCCGGCGCATCCAGGAGGGGGAAGACGGGGTCCGCACCTATACTTACGTCCAGCGCACGGTGGACGGGGTGCAGGAGGAAGTGCAGCTGCTGGGCCAGAAGGTCACCAAGCAGCCGGTCACTGAAACTATCCTGATCGGCTCGCCAACACCGATCTCCACCTTGGATTTTGATTTAGATGTGGATGAGAATGGCAAGCCGATGCATTATAAAAAGCTGCTGACCAATCAGGTGGCGACCGGCTACAGCGCGCGTCCGGGCGCGAAAACTGCCAGCGGCCGGTATGCGCTGCCGGGGCATGTGGCGGTAAACCCGAACGAGATCCCGTATGGGTCGAAGCTGTATATCGTGTCGTCAGACAATCACTTCGTCTATGGCTGTGCGATCGCCGCCGATACCGGCACCGGGCTGCTCAGCGATATCGTGGACGTCGACCTGTTTTATGAAACCTATGCCGAAAGCGTGCTCAACGGGCGCCGGATCGTGGATATCTATGTATTGGAATAAAGGAAACAGCGGGAATTGCGGAAAGCCTTTCCCGCTGTTTTTGGTTACAGCAGTTTTTTTGTAAATTTTTTCATGGAAAGGCTTGACTTATCATCAAAACAAAGATATAATGTTAAAGCTGAGTTGATTTCCAGTAGGAAACATTCAGCTGTTTATAAGCGCGTGCGCGTGTAGCTCAGCTGGATAGAGTGACTGGCTACGAACCAGTAGGTCAGGGGTTCGAGTCCCTTCACGCGCGCCAAAAAAGTGGCTTGTGAAGCGGGTTTGTGATATTATGGGCATCACAAACCCGCTTCACTTTTTGCTAAGAGTAGACCTTCGGACTGATTGTTTTTTGCTTAGCATTCCCCACCTCACCTTCCTGCTAAAAAATAATTGCTAATAGAAATTGCTAAGAGGCGTTATTCTGTGCAGCGTTTGCAAGCAGCGCCATGAGTACTTTCTGCTTCATTTCCGGATCTTTGAGCAGGTCCAGAAGCATTTTTTCCATCTCCTCTTTACTGGGCTGGAACGGATTCAGCGGAATATTTCCATCTTCCTTTTTGACCTCTTTCTCCGGACGATTATAAAAATCATCCTGGAGCTTTTGGGAGAGCTTGCGGCGGCTGGCTTCCTGGACCCTGGTGTAAACATCCAGCATCTGCAGAGAGGCCCATCCACCATCGCCTTGCACAGCGTTTGCATCCCCGTCGGAAATTCCCATCTTATAAGTGGTTGCCGAATGCCGGATCCCATGGAAAACGATCCTGGGGAAAGCTGCGCCGGCTTTCTTCTGCCATTTATCAAACCACTTCATCAGCAGCTGTGGTTCGACGGGATCTCCGTTTTCCAAACAAATGAGCAGGTTATAGTCGTGGTACTGTTCTCCCAGCCGCTTTTTATCCCGCTCAATCTGCTGCATGCGCTCGAAAATTTCCTGTCCCAGCGGATCGGTTATGATGGCGGTACGGTTGCTTTCTTCGGTTTTGGGCCGTTTCAGCACCAGGCAGCTTTTCTTGTTTGGGAATTTATTGGGAAAAATCTGGATAATGTCCTTTTGAGGAACAGCTTTCAATGCTGCCCACTCAAGCCTCTCGATTGTTTTATCGATGAGAATAGACTTATCTTTTAACCTGATGTTATCTAAGGTAATGCCCACCGTCTCCCCGTTGCGGAGGGAGCAGACAAAAGCCAGATGGATAGCTAAGTGAAGAAGCGGATGTTTGATTTGAGAAAAGGCCTCCTTCATGGTGTTGTCGCTCCAAATGTCACGCTTCTTTTTTATGACCTTCGGCGCTTCCGGCGGCAGCGGGCTTTCCCGAAGCAGCTTCCATTCCACCGCACATCTTAGTGCCGGCTTCAGCACATCATATACTTCATTGATCGTGCCGGTCGAAAGATACTTGCTGGGATTCATAGCCACATCAAGGTTCACATCAAAATCAGCCGGTTTAGGCGGTTTCACCCGAACGCCCTCTTTGTAGGTGCCCTTTTCCGTGATTGCCAAGGTATTGAACAATTCTTCAAAATCCCGGGGAGTTAAGCTCTGCAATGTGCGTTTTCCCAAATGCGGCAAGATGTGATTCCGAATGAGTCCCATGCTGCTCGAATACATCGAGGGGCCCCATCTTTTTTTGGAATGGATCGGTACCCAGCGTTTAAGTAAAAAATCTTCAAGCGTGATGTCCGACGGGTTGATAAACGATCCCGTGGCCTGTTCCAATTCGATTTCTAATTTTCTCACATTGGCTTCTTTTTCTGTTGCGAAGCCAGATTCCCATTTTTGTTTTACCTCCCCCATTTCGTTGGTGTAGTTGTAAACCACCACAAATTTTTTTCCTCGCGGCATAACGGTTGCCATAATGTTACCTCCAGTTAGTCACTGCCACACCCCTCAAACCAACGATCAAAGGAATCCTTTTTCACCCGTACGCTGCGGCCGATATGGATCACCTGAAAAGGTGGATTCCGGCTGCATAATGCGTAGGCGCTCCTGATCTTGATTTTCAAAATACCTGCAATTTCAGGAACAGTATAGGTTCGTTCCTCTCTATCGGTCCGTTGGGCTTGCGTGGCCTTAAAATTCATTTCCATTACGCGACTCCCTTTCGTAGCAGCGGCAACTTAGCAGATCCCATCCTTTCTTTTTGGATTTCACGGCATTCTATAGAGAATACCATCATTATACCGCATTTTGCCGCTGAATCCTATTGTTTTTTTATTTACTAGTTTCCCGTACTCAATTCATGGACACCGGAATCATCCTGTATTTCTTCCCACCAATATTTTGCGCTCTCCGGAATTACACCGACCGGCTGTGTGATATTCACAATACATATCGTAAATCGCATCGTTCCAGTACAGGTCAAGCTTCATACACATCCGCCTCATTGCTTCCCTGTCGCTTGATAGGGAAGAGCGGTACTGCTCATATATCTCATCAATGCAGTCATTGCATATTGGCAAATACCCCAATCCGCGATACATAGGGCTGTGGCTGACAGGGAAATATCCTTTTTGCCGGCTGAATGCTGTGCCGCATCTGGAGCAATAAAATTTCTGTGTGCTGACGACGCGAGTCTCTTCCGTTGTCTTCTCTAGCTTTTTCCTTCTGGGGGAATCTGCCATATCACATTAACCCCCTCCGCACATTGTCCTCCCATTTCTTAACGGCAAGCCTCATCCTGTTTCCGGGATAAAACCTGGGAATCCAGTGTGCAGGCACGATAACGCGCTCTCCTGTCTGAGGGTTCGGGCAGCTTCTTTCTTTTCTTTCCAAAATATCGAAGCATCCAAAGTTTCTGAGAGACACTGTATTGCCTAAATGTGCGGCAGATTGCAAAACCGGTCAAGGCAAAAAACACATGGCTTGCTGGAAAAATCAAATGTATCAAATGTGGCCGTGCACTTTCATTGAAGGCTTACCCAAGGAAGCGAAGTGGAGATGCAAGATACTATATCTGCAACAGTAAATACATCTCTGCATCATGCGATGGGGTTGGCGCCGTTCAAGCAGATGAAATCGAAGATATCGTATTTGATGAAATGCTAAGAAAGCTCGGAGAGTTCAACGAGCTTTCTTATCAAGAGAAGCAGGGAGACCCAATCGAGCTTACAAAGTTAAAACTACGCGCAGAGGAAATAGATAAAGAAATCGCCTCGCTTATAGACAAAATTGTGTCTGCGAACGAGGCGACCATGGAATATATCAATAAGCGGGTCGAAATCCTTGACGAAGAAAAAAAGGAGTTAAAAGAAAAAATTGCCCAGTTATCTGCCGAAATGTATGACAGAAAGAACATAGGCGTGATAAGCGGATATATGAATAAATGGAATGAGATTAGTATCGAAGATAAATTAACAGTCGTAGATACATTGATAGAATCAATTAAAGTAGGACAGGGAAATGTTCAAATTGCTTGGAAAACATGATGTGGTAGTCTGATTGTTTTGCTAAACGTATTTATCAATTGCGCCGTATATTGCGATTAACCCAAGAAAAAGCCGCTGAAAGGGCTGGCATCAATTCACAAACACTGAAACGGATCGAACATGGAGAGGATTCCATGTTGGGCAGATCTTAATGGAGATATATTATTATTCTTCGTAACCACTATTGAGAAAGAAATAGATATAGATACTGAAAACCGCAAAGTCACACCAGCTGAAATAAATGGATTCTCAGCCACTATCTTCTCCAGAGAAAATGGAAGAAAAACAAGCATCGTTTGGAATGATGGGGAAAATAATTTTTATATAGATGGGCCAGTTTCTAGAGATGAAATTATACAAATCGCCAAAAATGTTGTTCGTGATTAAAAAAGTGTTATGATGGCGTATTTCCTTACTTATTTGTACAGGTATGGGTCAAAAACAGTGCTCACACTCCTACTTTGCGATCCGGCGATGATATGCCAGCAATGTCTACTTCATCTGTTCGCCCGTTAGTTCGCCGCGGGCCCAGCTTGCAGACAGCGACCGCGCATAGCTGGAAATCGGTGCACCTTCAATGACGTTGATCATGTCAGCTGTCTTGATCGCTGCAATTCATTCCTTTTCCGATGGGCTCATAGATTCTCTTCCCCTTTATTGGTTTTCGTATAATACAGAACAGGCCCTGTTTCCAATAAAGTGATACCTTGCAAATCCGGCTGGAAAGGCGTGTACTGATATAATCCATCTTTCCATGAAAAGGCCAGGCCTGAGATCTTTCTCAGGCCTGGCCTTCGGATTCGGGTTATCGCTTACGCAACCTGCTTGCCATTCTCCTCTTCAAAGAGGTTAGGAGGCAGCATGCTATTCGCGTTCTCCAAGCCGTGGGCAAATTCGTTTGGCATACTCCCCATCTGCTGCGGATGGAATGCCTGCTGTGACGGAACCACTACTCCCTGCGGCTGCACCATATTCGGCCGCTGCGAAGACTGTGGTTGCCCATATCCCATCACCGGGGACTGGGGGAATTGCTGGTTCCCATAGGGAGAAGGTGAAGCGGCCATCTGCTGAGGTGCAAATCCGACGGACTGCTGAGGCATAAACCCACCAACAGAAGGCGCGACCTCTCCGATTCCCTCATCATCGCCGAAAGCTTCATCAATATTGACCGGGGCGGTACCCAGCAGCTCTCCGTCTGCCACCTTCTGTACAGCCTCCAGACCACATGCGATCCCTCTATTTCCCTTTTTGCTAAAGGGGTACAGATTGATGCAGACCCGGGCATAACAGCCGGAATACACCTCGGAAGGGTCATAAATATCATTGCGGTTCAAATCCACAATATGCGGCTTTCTGGCAGAGGAGGCATTCAGGAACCAATGTCCGGCATATTCCTCTCCCTTTTCTGCACACTCCTGATCGCCATCCCGGATAGGAAGTTTGAGATTGGAGGGCAAGCGGCTCGCCTGCCAATAGCCTTTCTTTTCTCCCAAGAGGATCGCTTGCTGGAGCGCGGCCTGGTATTTGGCCAGGGTCACCTGATCGCCTTTGGGAATCAACAGGCTGCAGCTGTACTTCTCAGCGCCGTCCTGGTCAGAGCCGTCGTCGGCCGCTTTGCGGGGCTCCCAAAGAAATGCATAGGTCAGTCTCACTTTTCCAGTCGTCATGCGGG
>CALXGW010000136.1 GCA_944387965.1 uncultured Anaerotruncus sp.
GGAGGGCGGCTCTGCGCGGCAGACGCCGCGCGCTGCGCTTTGTTATGCCGTCGCTGCGAACCGGCCTGGCGAAAGGCGCGGGGACAGCGGGTTTTATTGCGGTTCGCGGCACGCAAGCCTTTCAGCTTGCGGCGATGCCATAATAACCGCAGTGCAAACAGCTTTGGCTGTTTGCAGCTGTCTGGAGGATATCCGGCGCGATGGGGACCGCAAGTAAAAATTTGTGGCGTGGCGTTCCGTTGGCGCTGTTTTTGTGCTAACATAGTAATGTTGCGGCTGTTATATTTGCCGCCGGATTGCGGCGGCGCCTTTGGGCACAGGAGGGGTTATGCTCATACTTGGAATCGACCCGGGCTATGCAACCATTGGATACGGTATGGTCGAATGCAAATATGCCAAATTTGCGCCGGTGCGCTTTGGGGCGATCACCACGCCGGCAGGGATGGAATTCCCGGCGCGGCTGGAGATGATCTGGCAGGATATGACCATCCTGCTGGACCGGTGCAAGCCGGATGTGCTCGCGATCGAAAAGCTCTTTTTTACCAGCAACAAAACGACGGCGATCGACGTCGCGCAGGCGCGCGGGGTGATTTTGCTGGCTGCACAGCAACATCGCGTTCCGGTGCGGCAGTACACCCCCTTACAGGTCAAGCAGGCGGTGGTCGGATATGGGAAGGCGGAAAAGCATCAGGTGATGGAGATGACCAGGCAGATCCTGGGGCTGGATGCTGTGCCAAAACCGGATGATACTGCCGATGCGCTGGCGCTTGCGATCTGCCACGGGAATTGCGAGGGGTCGATGCTGGCCCATCTGAAATAGGGAGGGATGGGGGATGTATTATTCCCTGACCGGCAAATTGATACATACGGAGCCGTGGATGGCGGTGGTAAGCTGCGGCGGGGTGGGGTATAAATGCATGACGACGATGACCACCTTGTCATGCCTGCCGCTGGTGGGCGGGGAAGTGACCCTTTACACCCATTTGAATGTGCGGGAGGACGCACTCGATCTGTATGGGTTTTACAGTATGACCGAATGCAACGCCTTCAAGCTGCTGATTGGGGTATCCGGGGTGGGACCAAAATCTGCGCTGGCGATCCTGTCCGACCTGACGCCGGACAGGCTGGCGCTGTGTGTGGCGTCCGGGGATGCAAAGAGCCTGACCCGTGCGCCCGGCGTCGGCGCAAAATTGGCGCAGCGGATCATCCTCGAACTCAAGGACAAGGTGTCCAAGGCGGAGTTGGCGGAAGGCATTGGGGAAACTGCCGCGCAGGTAGCGGTGGAACATTCCAATCTGAGCGAAGCGGCGGCGGCGCTGTGTGCGCTGGGGTACAGCCAATCCCAGGCAGTCGGCGCTTTGGCGGGATTAAAGCCGGATATGCCGGTGGATGAGATGATAAAACATGGGCTCAAAACGATCGCAAAGATGTAAATGCTGAAAGCCGGTATGAGGTGGGGTAAAGATGTTTGACAAGGAAATGGATTTTGAAAACAGGATCGTAGCCCCCGATTATTCGCCGGAGGATACCGATATGGAGCCTTCCCTGCGCCCGAAGACGCTGGAAGGGTATATTGGGCAGGAAAAAGTGAAGGAAAACCTGCGCATTTACATTGAAGCGGCGAAAAGAAGGGGCGAAGCGCTCGACCATGTGCTGCTGTACGGGCCGCCGGGATTGGGGAAGACCACCCTTTCAGGGATCATTGCCAATGAGATGCAGGTCAATTTTCGCGTGACCAGCGGCCCGGCAATTGAAAAACCGGGTGATTTGGCTGC
The DNA here is from genome assembly GCA_944387965.1 of uncultured Anaerotruncus sp. Classification (GTDB taxonomy): domain Bacteria; phylum Bacillota; class Clostridia; order Oscillospirales; family Ruminococcaceae; genus Anaerotruncus. Next base: position 1,776 of record CALXGW010000136.1, read on the forward strand.
TTTACTCACAAATCTTGCGCCAAATGATATATTGTTTATAGATGAGATCCATCGTCTTTCCCGTGCAGTAGAAGAGGTGTTATATCCTGCGATGGAGGATTATGCGCTGGACATCATCATTGGAAAAGGCCCGTCGGCCCGTTCGATCCGCATCGACCTGCCGCGTTTTACCCTGATCGGGGCGACCACCCGCGCCGGGCAGCTGACTTCCCCGCTGCGCGACCGGTTTGGCGTGATCCAGCGGCTGGAACTTTACACAAGCGAGGAACTTTGCCGGATCATCCAGCGCAGCGCGGATATTTTGGGGATCCGGTGTGAACGGGAGGGGGCGTTTGAACTGGCCCGGCGCAGCCGCGGGACCCCGCGTATCGCAAACCGGCTGCTCAAACGGGTACGGGATTTTGCACAGGTGGTAGGCGACGGGGTGATTACCAAAGAAATCGCCGATATGGCGCTGGGACGTTTGGAGATTGACCGGTTGGGGCTGGATGCAATCGACCGGAAAATGCTTCAGACAATCATCCAAAATTATGCAGGCGGGCCGGTCGGGCTGGATACACTGGCGGCTGCGGTCGGGGAAGAAGCGGTGACGCTGGAGGATGTTTACGAGCCGTATTTGATGCAGCTGGGTTTTTTGGCGCGCACCCCGCGCGGCCGCTGCGCGACGGCGGCGGCATATGCGCATCTGGGGCTGGCAAGGCCCGGTGTGGACAATGCCCAGCTGCGGCTGGAATGACGGCGGCCGGGGGGACGCCGGGATTTTACTTATAGTATGGAGGATTCGATTGGATGGGAAGGATTTTTGGCACCGATGGCGTCCGCGGGGTAGCGGGCGGGGATTTGAGCATTGAGCTCGCAATGAACATCGGAAAAGCTGCCGGTATGGTGGTGGAAAAGGCTTCCGGAAGACAACCGACATTTTTGGTTGGGAAAGATACCAGGATCTCTTCCGATATGCTCGAAGCTGCGCTTTCAGCGGGGCTTTGCAGCGCGGGGGCAAATGTGGTACAGCTGGGGGTCGTACCGACGCCGGCGGTCGCGTACCTGGTCACAAAGTATGGGGCGCAGGCGGGGGTCATGCTCTCGGCCAGCCATAACCCATATGAATACAACGGCATCAAGATCTTTAACGGGCAGGGGTTCAAGCTGCGCGATGAACAGGAAGATGAGATCGAGCGGATCGTACTGGATGGGGCGAAAACCTTTTCCGCAAAGTCTACCAGCGAATTCGGTGTGATCTCCTATGCCGCCCATGCGGTGGACGATTATGTGGAGCATCTGAAAAGCAGTCTGCCAGTGCGGCTGGACGGGATGCGGGTAGCGATCGACTGTGCAAACGGGAGCGCAAGCGTGACGGCGAAAAAGCTGTTCGAGGGGATGGGCGCCGCATGCGATATCATCCATGCCGAACCGGATGGAATCAATATCAACTGGAATTGCGGTTCCACCCATATCGACAGCCTGGCCACCCAGGTGCGCATGAAGAAGTATGACCTGGGGCTGGCATTTGACGGCGACGCCGACCGCTGTCTGGCGGTCGATGAGCAGGGGAGGCTGGTGGATGGCGACAAGCTGCTGGCAATGTTTGCATACCAGCTCAAATGTAAGGGAAAACTCAAAAACAACACCCTGGTCGCCACGGTGATGAGCAATCTTGGGTTATATAAATTTGCGGAGAAATATGGTATCCTGACCAGCGCAACCAAAGTGGGGGACCGGTATGTATTGCAGGAGATGCTTGAGCGGGATTTCTGCGTCGGCGGCGAACAGTCGGGGCATATCATCTTCCGCGAATACATGACCACCGGGGATGGCCAGCTTTCCGGGCTGCAGCTGATGGG
>CALXGW010000137.1 GCA_944387965.1 uncultured Anaerotruncus sp.
GATCATGGAAGCTGCCGGGGAGGACTGGATCGATAACCTGCCCATCACCGATGAGGCGCCGTTTGCCTTTAAGGCGGGGGACGGCTACACTGCCGCGATCGCTACCCTGAAATCCACCCTCGGCCTGGCTGCGTTTGCAACGGCGGACGACGTGGTCTACCATCTGAAAAACCGTTACGACCTGGAAAGCTATGAACAAAACGGGGAGGAAATCGCTTATACCGATGAGGAATTCCGTACGATCGCCGGGGTACGGTATGAGATGGAGCGGACCGATTTCTCGATCAGCAACCCGTATATTTTTGCTTCGGACATCAAGGTGGAAACCGTCCCGAAGATCAAGGAGGCCAGCTATGAGCTGCAGGGGGTGGATGTGGTGGAAAGCACCATCCGCCAGTATGTCAGCGGCGATATCGCCCCGCAGATCGTCGGGCAGATCGGGAAAATTTACAGCGACCAGTGGAACGCGGCCGAAAAAGGATATGATGCCAACGGGGTGTATGCGATCATCAATGGGCAGAAGTACCGGATGGACGATATCATCGGCAAAAGCGGCGCTGAACTGGCGTTTGAAGAATACCTCAAAGGGCAGGACGGCGAGCGCCGGATTGTGCTGAACGCACAGAATGAAGTGGTAGACGTGGAGGAAGTGCGGGAAGCGGTGCCGGGCAACACGGTGGTGCTGACCATCGATTCCCGCCTGCAGAAGGTCGCGCAGGATGCGCTCGAACGCAAGATCATCTCGATGCAGAACGACCTGGTCAACTACCCGGTGGGCGAAGGGCACGAAGCGGATGCGGGCGCTGTCGCCGTTGTCGACGTCAAAACCGGCGAACCGTTGGTATTGGCCAGCTATCCGTCCTATAACCTGGCGACCTACCAGCAGGATTATGATGAACTGGCCAGTTCCGATCCCCCCCGCCTGCTCAACCGGGCGACCCAGGGGCTGTACACGCCCGGCTCGATCTTCAAGCCGGTTGTGGCGCTCGGCAGCTTGAACGAAGGGGTCATCGACCCTTCCACCACCGTGACCTGCACCGGGGTCTATACCCGCTGGGGGCCGGGCAATTACCAGCCGCGGTGTTTGGATGTGCATGGGAATATCAACGTGGTGGATGCGCTGCGCTGGTCCTGCAATATCTTCTTTTATGAAGCTGGTTACCTGCTGGGGATCGACGGGATTGATGAATATGCCGCTATGCTGGGGTTTGGGCAGCCCACCGGCATCGAGGTGGAGGAATATACCGGCCGGGTGGCTTCCCCGGAGGTCAAGGCTTCACTGCGGCAGGGGGAAGACGGCATCTGGCAGGATGGCGACGTCGTGCAGGCGGCCATCGGGCAGCAGGATACCAAAGCCACCCCGCTGCAGCTGGCAAATTATGCCGCGACATTGGCCAACAACGGCACCCGGATGGAGGTTTCGCTGCTCAAATCGGTGAAATCCTATACGCTTGAGGATACGATCATGGAACATGAACCGGTTGTCGTGCAGCAGATTGACGCCGACGCCGCTTTCAATACCATCCGGGAAGGCATGGTGGCCGCGTCCAAGATCGGTACAGCACGCGCTGTTTTCGGCGAAGGGCTCTACCCGATCGACGTGGCTTCCAAAACCGGTACGCCGGAAACAAAGGAATACCCCAACTCGACCTTTATCGCCTATGCGCCGGCGGACGACCCGGAGATCGCCGTCTGCGTCGTGATCGAGAAGGGTTGGCATGGTTATACCGGCGCGCCGGTGGCGAAGGAAATCTTTGACGCATATTTCTTTTCCAACACCGGCAAGGACGCTGCCCCGGTATCCTATGGGGAACTGTTGGCATAAGTTGGGAGGGGATGGATTTGGCTCAGGTCATTCTGATCACGTCCGGCAAGGGCGGGACTGGTAAATCGACCGTGTGCGCCGGGCTGGGGATCAGCCTTGCGCGGCTGGGCCATCGGGTGCTGCTGGCCGAAGGGGGCCGGCGCAGCCTGGACGTGCAGTTTGGTCTGGATGAGACGGTGCTGTTCGACCGTTCGGACCTGGCGCAGGGGCGCTGCGAAAAAGAGGACGCCCTGCTCGCCCTACCGGGGCAGGAAAACCTGCGGCTGCTCTGTGGGCCGCTTGAGGCGGCAGCGCCGGCCGGTACGGCTTTCTGCCGCAGGCTGGCCGCCGGGTATGGGCCGCTTTTTGATTTTATCCTGGTGGATGTGGACGGGCTGCCGGAAGAAAACCTTGCGCCGTGGGCGGCGATCGCCCAGCGGGCGGTGCTGGTCTGTACGCCCGAACGGGCCGGGGCGCGGCTCTGCCGGCAGGTTTCGGATTTTTTGGCCGCCCAGGGGATGGAGGATATCCGGCTGTGCGTCAACATGCTGCCGGACGATTTCAGCGTCCGGCGCACAGTGCCCGACCTGGACTGGATGATCGACAATATCTGCGCCCAGCTGATCGCCGTCATCCCGCTGGACCGGGAATTGTTCTGCGGGCAGGCCGGGGTACGGGACGGGCTGCCAAATATTCCCAGATTGATTTTTGATCATTTTGCGCAGAGAATTCTTGGAAAGTATATTGATTTGTGGCTTCAATGAGTGTTATAATATGATTGAGATTTTGTCATTATATGGGAGTGGCAGATGATGCCGCCTGATTACAGATTTTTTATTTAAATTTGTTTTAAGGTGACGCTTTTACGGCGTCCTGATGGTCTGCCCCATCCGTCATCCGACAGAGGGAGGAAAAGCCAATATGAACATTGCACTGATCGCGCATGACTCGAAAAAAGAGCTGATGGTGCAGTTTTGCATCGCTTACTGCGGCGTGTTCAGCCGGCACAATATCTGTGCCACCGGCACGACCGGCCGGCTGGTTGCGGAAGCGACCGGGCTGGAGGTCTTCCGGTTTCTGAGCGGCTCGCAGGGCGGCGACCAGCAGATTGCTGCCCGCATCGCCTGCAACGAAATCGACCTGCTCTTATATTTCCGCGATCCGATCCATATCAACCCGGGCGAGCCGGACGAAGCCGGCCTGCTGCGGCTGTGCGATGTGCATAACATCCCCGTTGCGACCAATATCGCCACGGCGGAAGCCCTGATCCATGCCCTGGAACGCGGGGACCTGGATTGGCGCAATATCGTAAACCCGAAGCAGTGACCCGTTTTTTGCCCAACATGTGAAAATACCGCGAAAAGCGTTTAAAAGGGAACAGTACCGCAAAACGGTGTACAGAGAAGGCGCCCTTGGCTGCGAGGCGCCGGCATCCGGTTTTGCGGGAAGGGACACCCTTCCAGCCCGCCGCTCAAAACGGTGCGTTTGGCTCTGCGTTAAAGAGGCTTGAGAGGAGCGCATTTTTTTGCGTTCAATAAGGGTGGCACCGCGTGGATTTTTCCTCGTCCCTGTATGCAGGACTTTTTGTATATGGGGGCGGGTTTTTTTATTTGCAAATAAACAGGAAGCAGGGATCAACATTTTTTCAGCTACTTCCCTTTCATGAAAAAGGAGGACTTTTTATTATGGCAATCCTGACCAACGCCCCGAGGGGCACACAGGACGTACTGCCCTCGCAAAGCTACAAATGGCAGTATGTGGAACAGGCCGCGCTGGATACCGCCCGGCTGTTCGGCTTCCGGGAAATCCGTTTCCCGACTTTTGAACACACCGAGCTGTTCAACCGCTCGGTCGGCGACACCACCGACGTGGTACAGAAGGAGATGTACACCTTCCTGGACAAGGGCGACCGTTCGATCACCCTGCGCCCGGAAGGCACCGCCGGGGTCATGCGGGCAGTGCTGCAGAACGGCCTGCTCAATGAAGCCCTGCCGCTCAAACTCAGCTATCTGATCAACTGCTTCCGCTATGAAAAACCCCAGGCCGGCCGCCTGCGCGAATTCCACCAGTTTGGGGTGGAAATGGTGGGCTCCGCCTCCTGCGCGGCCGACGCGCAGGTCATTGCGGTCGCCAAAGGGATTTTTGACGCGCTGGGCGTCGGCGGGCTGCGGCTGGAGATCAACTCGATCGGCTGCCCGGAATGCCGCGCCAAATACCATGCGGCGCTTAAGGCATATTTTGCCTCCCATGAAGCGGAGCTTTGTGAAACCTGCCGGGGACGGCTGGAGAAAAACCCGATGCGCATCCTCGACTGCAAAAGCCCGGTCTGTTCCGGGATCGCCAAAGACGCGCCGAAGGTGCTCGATTATATCTGCGACGACTGCCGGGAGCATTTTGAAGGGCTGCAAAAGCATCTGGACGCGCTGGGGATCGCCTATGAGGTGAACCCAACCATCGTGCGCGGGCTGGATTATTATACGCGCACCGTGTTTGAATTTGTGGCAACCGGCATCGGGGCGCAGGGGACGGTCTGCGGCGGCGGACGGTATGACGGGCTGATCGAACTGCTCGGCGGGCAGCCCACCCCGTCGGTCGGGTTTGCAATGGGGCTGGAACGGCTACTGCTGGTGATGGAACAGCAGGGCTGCGAATTCCCGCCGGACATGGGATGCGCCATGTATATCGGCAGCATGGGCCAGGCCGCCCAGCTGAAAGCTGCGGAACTTTGCAGCGCCCTGCGGGAAGAAGGGTTCTATGCGGAATGCGATACAGCCGGGCGCAGCGTCAAGGCGCAGATGAAATATGCCGACAAGCTTGGGGCAAAATTCAGCTGCATCCTTGGGGACAACGCGCTGGCCGAGGGGAAAGTGACGGTCAAGCGGATGCCCAACGGGCAGCAAAGCCAGGTGCAGCTTGACCGGGACGCCTT
>CALXGW010000138.1 GCA_944387965.1 uncultured Anaerotruncus sp.
CCCCCTTGCCAAATGTGTTCCCATTATACCGCCGCCGGTTTCGTTTTGCAAGCGGCGCTGTCCGCACAAAGCGGATTTTTGCGGGATTTTACCGGAATTTGCCGGGGAAACCAGCGCTTGGCCCCTATTTTGCCCTGTGCATCCACCTTTTTCTGCTTTGGTTATTGTAACATACGAAGATTTATGTTAAACTGGATACACCTTTTATGGAGCAGCAGTTCCACAGGGAAAACAGGTGGGAAACGGTCCGCATGTGCGGGGATGGCTTTTCACTTTGGGAGAGGGAATTGTGGAAAACCTGTTTCGGGGAAGGTCATGACCAATCAAACAGGAAAAGGAGTGTGCGTGGATGTATATCCGGAACAGAAGTATCCCAATGATAATTATTCTTTCGATCGTTACATGTGGGATCTATTATCTTATCTGGTTATACCAAACCGAGAGTGAACTCAACAACACATTGGGCGATACCAAGGACAGCCCGGGACTGGAATTGCTGCTGGTGATCGTCACCTGCGGGCTGTACAGCATCTACTGGTTCTATAAATACTGCAAAAAAACAGCGGAACTGAGCGAACGGATGCAGGTGCTTCCTGCAGATGACAATTCTTTGCCCTGCCTGCTTTTGTGTATCTTTGGTTTCGGGGTGATCTCGATGGCGATCCTGCAGTATCAGATCAACCGTCTGGCCGACCGGATGCCGCCGTCTGCCCCCAATAACGGGACACAGCAGAATTATCAGCAGTATCCGCAGCAGCTGCCCCCGCAGCAGCCCCAGCAGCCGCAGGACGGTACAGAAGAATAATTAAAAATATTTTGTGAAATTTTACAACCTTACCGGAAACCTCCCGGTAAGGTTGTTTGTTTTGTGGATTGTTTCCGGTGATAAAAGGTGATACAATATGTGGTGTTCCCGTCAAAGGAGATATACAATATATTTGAAAAAGGGTGAAGTGTGTGAAGATTGGGAAGAATGCGCTGACTGTATTGGAAAAGCGGTACCTGGTGAAGTATGAAAATGGGAAAAATATTGAAACGGTGGAAGGGATGTTTCATCGGGTCGCGGATGCCGTCGCAAAGGCCGACCTGCTGCATGATGCGAACGCGGATATCAAACAAACGGCGCAGGTTTTTTATGACATGATGACCAATTTGGAGTTTTTGCCCAACTCCCCGACGCTGATGAATGCCGGCCGGGACCTGGGGCAGCTTTCCGCCTGCTTTGTGCTGCCGGTCGGGGACTCGATGGAAGAAATTTTTGAAGCCGTCAAGCAGGCGGCGCTCATCCATAAAAGCGGCGGTGGGACAGGTTTCTCTTTCTCCCGGCTGCGTCCGGCGGGCGCGACCGTCCATTCCACCGGCGGGGTTGCCAGCGGCCCGGTCAGCTTTATGCGGGTGTTCAATATGGCAACCGAAGCGGTCAAACAGGGTGGTACCCGGCGCGGGGCCAACATGGGGATTCTGCGGATCGACCATCCGGACATCCTTGAATTTATCGACTGCAAAAAGAACAATGCGGACATCACCAATTTTAATATCTCGGTCGGTATCACCGAAGAATTTATCCATGCAGTGCAGCACAATAATTCCTATAAGCTGATCGACCCGCGCACCCATGAAGTGGTCGGCGAGATGGATGCGCGTGAAGTATTTACCAAAATCGTGGAAAGCGCCTGGCGCAACGGCGAACCGGGCATCATCTTCCTGGACAGGCTCAACCGGGACAATGTCGTCCCCAGCCAGGGCGAGATCGAAAGCACCAACCCCTGCGGCGAGCAGCCGCTGCTGCCGTATGAATCCTGTAACCTCGGGTCGATCAATCTGGTGAATATGCTTCAGAAAAAGAAGGGCGGTTACCAGGTCGATTACGATAAGCTGGCGCAGACGGTAAAAAATGCGGTGCATTTTTTGGATAATGTCATCGATATCAATAAATACCCCTTGCAGCAGATCGACACAACCACTAAAGCGACCCGCAAGATCGGGCTGGGCGTGATGGGCTGGGCGGACATGCTGGCATATCTGGGCATCCCGTATAACTCCGACCAGGCGGTCGAACTGGCCGGCAAAGTGATGCGCTTCATCACCGAAACCGGACGCAAAGAGTCGGTGGAACTGGCCAAGACCCGCGGCGCATTCCCGCTGTTTGCAGAAAGTATCTTTGCAGATGGGGAGCCGCTGCGCAACGCGACCATCACCACCATTGCGCCAACCGGCACCTTGTCGATCATTGCAGGCTGTTCCTCCGGGGTGGAGCCGGTATTTGCTTATGTATTTATCCGCAATGTCATGGATGGCACCGAATTGATCGAGGTCAACCCGGTGCTCCGGGAGGTACTGGAGGCCCGCGGCATCTACAGCGACGAACTGCTCAAGAAAATTGCCAAAGAAGGCAGTTTGCAGCATATTGACGGCATCCCGGAGGACATTAAGAGGGTATTTGTTTCTTCCCATGACGTCAAACCGTATTACCACATCAAAATGCAGGCGGCGTTCCAGCAGTATACCGATAATGCCGTTTCCAAAACGGTGAACTTCACCCACGATGCAACCGTCGAGGATGTGCAGGAAGTCTATATGCTGGCGTACGAACTCGGCTGCAAAGGGGTCACCATCTACCGGGACGGCAGCCGGGCGGAACAGGTGCTCAACATCGGTTCGGTCAAAAAGGAAGCGGCCCCCGAAACGCCCGCAGCTGCCCAGACGCCCAAATATCCGTCCGGTATCCGCCCGCGCCCCCGTCCGGAGGTGACCTGTGGGCTGACCGAGCGGATGAAGATCGGCTGCGGCAACCTGTATGTGACGGTCAATTACGATGAGAACGGCGTCTGCGAAGCGTTTACTTCCACCGGCAAGGCGGGCGGCTGCCCGTCCCAGTCGGAAGCGACCGCCCGGTTGGTGTCCATTGCGCTGCGTTCCGGCGTGAGCATGGATGAGATCCTTGAGCAGCTGCGCGGGATCCGCTGCCCGTCCACCATCCGGCATGCGGGGATGAAATGCACCTCCTGCCCGGATGCGATTGCGCGGGTGGTCAAGAAGACGGCCGACCTGATCGCTTCCCAGCGGGGCTTGCAGCCGGCTGTGGCGCTGGCAGAGCGGCCGATCGAAAAGGAGGATAAGCAGGAACACCTTTGCCCGGAATGTGGGCAGGTGCTCGAGCACGAGGGCGGCTGTGTGAGCTGCCGGTTCTGCGGTTATTCGAAATGCAACTGAATCAGCTGCCGGGCATTGACGCCCGGCAGGCATTAAAAAACGGCATGGCCATGGTGCTCATCATCAACCGCTTTGTCAACGACGACCCGGACTACGC
>CALXGW010000139.1 GCA_944387965.1 uncultured Anaerotruncus sp.
GCCAGGCTCTTCTTGCTGATGGCTTTACCAGCTGCCGCGAACTGCGCCACCTGGCCGATCTGGGAGGACTTGGAAGCCTGCCCGCCGGTGTTGGAGTAAACCTCGGTGTCGAAGACCATGATGTTGACATCCTCGCCGGAAGCCAGCACGTGATCCAAACCGCCGAAACCGATATCATATGCCCAGCCGTCGCCGCCGAAGATCCAGACGGATTTCTTCGCGAGGTATTCTTTCTGGCTGAGGATCTCTTTGGCCAGTTCGGAACCGGATTTCTCCAGCGCCGCAACCAGGGCAGCGGTAGCTTCCTGGTTCGCCTTGCCGTCCTCTTTGGTTGCCAGATATGCAGCCGCAGCTTCTTTGATGGAAGCATCCTGGGCTGCCAGGGCTTCAACCTTGGAGATCAGGCGGTCACGAATCGCTTTCTGGCCGATATACATACCAAAGCCGTGCTGCGCGTTATCCTCAAACAGCGAGTTTGCCCATGCCGGGCCATGGCCGCTGGCTTTGTTGGTGCAGTACGGGGAAGTTGCAGCCGGGCCGCCCCAGATGGAGGAGCATCCGGTCGCGTTGGAGATATACATCCGCTCGCCGAACAGCTGGGTGATCAGGCGGGCATAGGAAGTTTCCGCACAACCTGCGCAGGAACCGGAGAATTCAAGCAGCGGCTGGTTGAACTGGCTGCCCTTGACGCTCTCGACGGCCGGCATACCGGGTTTCTTGCGGATGTTTTCGACCATATAGTCGAACACTTCCTGCTGTTCTGCCTGGCTCTCCTGCGGTTTCATGACCAGGGCTTTGGTCTTGGCCGGGCAGACGGATACGCAGACGCCGCAGCCCATGCAATCCAGCGGGGAAACGGACATCGCGAATTTGTATTCTTTCGCGCCGGTCATCGGCAGGGTCTTGGTTGCTGCCGGGGCTTTTGCAGCCTCTTCCTCGCTCAGAGCGAACGGACGGATGGTTGCATGCGGGCAGACATATGCGCAGCGGTTGCACTGGATGCAGTTTTCCGGCAGCCACTCAGGCACCATAACTGCAACGCCGCGTTTTTCGTAAGCGGAAGCGCCCTGCTCGAAGGTACCGTCAGCATGCGGGACAAACGCGCTGACCGGCAGGCTGTCGCCATCCATCTTGCCGACCGGTTCCATGATGTCTTTGACCATCTTGACCAGTTCCGGAGCGCCGGCCAATGCACGGTCATCCTTCGGATCCTCAGCGGTCGCCCAGGAAGCCGGGATCTCGACCTTATGGATCGCAGAAGCGCCCATATCGATCGCTTTGTAGTTCATGTTGACGACGTCTTCGCCCTTCTTCGCATAGGATTTATGGGCGGCGTCTTTCATGTATTTGATCGCATCCTCAGCAGGCATGATCTTTGCAAGTGCAAAGAACGCGGACTGCAGGATGGTGTTGGTGCGTTTGCCCATGCCGATTTCGATGGCCAGGTCGATCGCGTTGACGGTATACAGCTGGATATCGTTCTTGGCGATATAACGTTTGGCCGCAGCAGGCATATGATGATCGAGTTCCTCGTCATTCCACTGGCAGTTGATCAGGAACACGCCGCCGGGTTTGACGTCGTTGACCATCTTAAAGCCTTTAACGACATAGGACGGGTTGTGGCAGGCCACAAAGTCCGCTTTGTTGATGTAATACGGGCTCTTGATCGGCTTGTCGCCAAAACGCAGGTGGGAGATGGTGATACCGCCGGTCTTCTTCGAGTCATACTGGAAGTAAGCCTGTACATATTTGTCGGTGTGGTCGCCGATGATCTTGATCGAGTTCTTGTTCGCGCCGACGGTGCCGTCGCCGCCCAGGCCCCAGAATTTGCATTCGATGGTGCCGGCCGCAGCGGTGTTCGGGGAAACTTCCTCATCCAGGGACAGGTTGGTGACGTCGTCCTTGATGCCGATGGTGAACTGATGTTTCGGCTGATCTTTCGCCAGTTCGTTATAGACAGCAAATACGCTGGACGGCGGGGTGTCTTTGGAGCCCAGGCCATAGCGGCCGCCGATGATGGTGGCGGAGATGCCAGCCTGCGCCAGGGAGGTCACAACATCCAGATAGAGCGGCTCGCCCAGGGCGCCCGGCTCTTTGGTGCGGTCGAGCACAGCGATCTTCTTCGCGGTGGACGGGATCGCTTCGATCAGTTTTGCAGAAACGAACGGACGGTACAGGCGTACTTTCACCAGGCCGACCTTCTCGCCTTTGGCCATCAGGTAATCGATGACTTCTTCCGCCACGTCGCAGATGGAGCCCATCGCAATGATAACGCGGTCGGCATCCGGCGCGCCGTAGTAATTGAAGAGCTGATAATTGGTGCCCAGTTTCTCATTGACTTTGCCCATGTATTCTTCCACGATAGCGGGCAGCGCATTGTAATATTCGTTGCATGCCTCACGATGCTGGAAGAAGATATCGCCGTTCTCATGGGAACCGCGCATGACCGGACGTTCCGGATTCAGGGCACGTTTGCGGAATGCTTCCACTGCATCCATATCGACCATTTCAGCCAGATCTTTATAATCCCAAATGTCGATCTTCTGGATCTCGTGGGAAGTACGGAAGCCGTCAAAGAAGTTGATGAACGGTACACGGCCTTTGATGGTTGCCAGGTGCGCGACTGCGCCCAGATCCATAACTTCCTGCGGGTTGGTTTCAGCCAGCATTGCAAAACCGGTCTGACGGCAGGCATACACGTCGGAATGGTCGCCGAAGATGTTCAGCGCATGGGACGCGACGGTACGGGCCGAAACATGGAAGACGCAGGGCAGCAGTTCGCCCGCGATCTTATACATGTTCGGGATCATCAGCAGCAGGCCCTGGGACGCTGTGTAGGTGGTGGTCAGCGCGCCGGCTGCCAGGGAACCATGCACGGTACCCGCGGCGCCTGCCTCGGACTGCATTTCCATAACCTTGACCTGGGTGCCGAAGATGTTTTCCTGGCCGGCAGCCGCCCACTGGTCGACGTTATCGGCCATCGGGCTGGACGGTGTGATCGGGTAGATCGCCGCTACTTCGGTAAACGCATAGCTTACATGCGATGCAGCGGTGTTACCGTCCATGGTCTTCTTTTTTCTTACGATTGCCATGTTGTATTTCCTCCCTGATAAAGATTGTACGATAGCTATAAAAGCCATTACAAAAGCCTAGCCTTTATCCCTTGATTTTGGGGAAAAGCCTATCCTTATTGATTCTATCATTTTTGAATCCAATTGTAAATAAGCGAAGATAGAAAAACTTCATCCCATTTTAGCTTTGCGATTAAATTTGTCAATCCTGCTTTCCTCATCCCTGCAATCCCACCTCTGCACCAGTTTCCCAAAAGATTTGACAGGCCCCCAAAAAACGTTTATATTGGTTATGCTGGCCCCATCTGCCGGGGCTTTGGGCCAAATGGGACCGGGAGGGGTTTTATGCAGGAAATTATGGGATATATCCGCCGCGCCATCACAGAATATCAGATGATACAGGATGGCGACCGTATCGCCATCGGCGTTTCGGGCGGCAAGGACAGCGTCGCGCTGCTGGCAGGGCTGGCAGGGGTACGGCATTATATTGGGATCGACTTCTCCCTTCATGCGATTACCCTGGACAATCAGTTTGACGGGGTGGATACCGATTACTCCGAACTGGAAGCACTCTGCCAAAAGCTCGACGTTCCCTATACCATCAAACGCTCGCAGATCGGGCAGATCATCTTTGAAACCCGGGAGGAAACCAACCCCTGCAGCCTTTGCGCGCGGATGCGCCGGGGGCTGCTCCACGATACCGCCAAAGCGCTCGGCTGCAACAAGGTCGCGCTCGGCCATCATTATAACGACGCAGTCGAAACCTTTTTGATGAACCTGTTTAATGAAGGGCGGATCGGCTGTTTTTCGCCGGTCACCTATCTTTCCCGCAAGGATCTGACCATGATCCGGCCGCTCATCTTCGCTTCTGAACGGGAAATCCGCAATGCAGTCGCCCGTGCCCGGCTGCCGGTGGTCAAAAGCATCTGCCCGGTGGACGGCTGCACCCAACGTCAGTGGGCAAAGGAATACCTCGCAGCATTGGAAAAGGAACGCCCGGGACTAACCAAACGCATTTTTGGCGCGATGCGCCGGGGACATATTTCAGGGTGGTGAACCGATGGAAAACTGGCTGGAACGCACCGAACTGCTGATCGGGACAGAGGGGGTCGAACGGCTCCAGGACGCGCGGGTGGCTGTACTGGGGCTGGGCGGGGTCGGCTCGGCGGCGGCCGAAGGGCTTTGCCGCGCCGGGATCGGGCATCTTTTGCTGATCGACCACGACACGGTGTCCCTCACCAACCTCAACCGCCAGCTGATCGCCACGCAGGCGTCGGTTGGCCAGAAAAAGGCGATGGCGATGGCCGAACGTCTGCTCTCCATCCGTCCGGATGGGGATTTCACCCCGGCGGATATCTTTTATCTGCCCGAAAACAGCGCCTTCCTTTATGACTGGCAGCCGGATTATGTGGTTGACGCCATCGATACCGTCACCGCCAAGCTGCATCTGGCGCAGGAATGCCGCCTGCGGGGTATCCCGCTCATCACCTGCCTGGGCACCGGCAACCGGCTCGACCCTTCGCTGCTGCGGGTGGGGGATATCGCGGAAACCGCCAACGGCTGCGGCTGTGGGCTAGCGCGGGTCATGCGCCGGGAACTGCGCCGCCGCGGCATCCAAAAACAGACGGTGCTTTATTCGCTTGAGCCGCCCATCCCCGCCGTCTGCCCGGACAGCGCCCATGGCCGCCATGCGCCGGGCAGCATGGCCTTCGTGCCGCCGGCGGCCGGGCTGCTGATCGCGTCCTGGGTGACGCGCCAGCTGCTGGGCAGGTAGCGCCCTGGAAATACTTGCATGCCCCGCGCGCGGTATGGTATCATAGGTGTATCCAAAAATGCCTGGTGGGGCTGGATACTGCCTTGGCCACGCGCTTTTTTATTCACCGATTTTTTGAAATTGAGATAAAGGCTGTGAAATGATGTCTGTCAAGCGGGAAAATATCCGTAATTTTTGTATCATCGCGCATATCGACCATGGGAAAAGCACCCTGGCCGACCGGATCCTGGAGTTGACCGAAGCGGTCAGCAAGCGCGATATGGAAGAACAGATTTTGGACAATATGGAACTCGAACGGGAACGCGGCATCACCATCAAGGCGCGGGCCGTTTCGCTCAACTACCATGCGGACGACGGGCAGGATTATCAGTTCAACCTGATCGATACCCCCGGCCATGTGGACTTCAACTATGAGGTTTCCCGTTCGCTGGCCGCCTGTGAAGGGGCGATCCTGGTGGTGGACGCCTCCCAGGGAATCGAAGCGCAGACGCTTGCCAACACCTACCTGGCGATCGAGCACGACCTGGAAGTCCTGCCGGTCATCAACAAGATCGACCTGCCTGCCGCTGAACCTGACCGGGTCGCGCATGAGGTGGAGGATGTGATCGGCCTGCCCTGCATGGACGCGCCGCGCATCTCGGCTAAGACCGGCCAGAACGTCCACGAGGTGCTCGAACGGGTGGTGACCGATATCCCTGCGCCGAAGGGGGACGAAACCGCCCCGCTGCGGGCGTTGATTTTTGACAGCTATTACGATTCCTACAAAGGGGTCATTGTATATGTCCGGGTGATGGACGGGGCGGTGCATCCCGGCACCGTTATCCGCATGATGTCCACCGGCGCGGAATTTTCAGTGGTGGAATGCGGCGTCATGGGCGCCACCACACTTGTCCCCCGCGACGGGCTGTTTGCCGGCGAAGTGGGTTACATTGCGGCTTCGATCAAAACAGTCCGGGATACCGCCGTCGGCGATACGGTCACCGACGCCCAAAACCCCGCGTCCGAACCGCTGCCGGGCTACCGCCAGGTGCAGCCGATGGTCTTTTCGGGCATCTATCCGCTCGACGGCGCCAAATATGCCGACCTGCGGGATGCGCTGGAAAAACTGCAACTCAACGATGCCGCCCTTTCCTTTGAACCGGAAACCTCGGTCGCGCTGGGGTTTGGGTTCCGTTGCGGCTTTTTGGGGCTGCTGCATATGGAGATCATCCAGGAGCGGCTCGAACGGGAATTCAATCTGGATATCATCACCACCCTGCCGAGCGTGGTCTATAAGCTGCGGATGACCAATGGCGAAGAACGCTGGATCGACAACCCCTCCAGCTACCCCGACCCGGCCCTGATCGCAGGGGCGGAGGAACCGTTCGTCAAAGCGAATATCTTTACCCCGACCGCTTACATCGGCAACATTATGGAGCTTTGCCAGGACCGGCGCGGCATTTATATCGATACCAAATACCTGGATACCGACCGGGTGGAACTGCATTATGAGCTGCCGCTCAACGAAATCGTTTACGACTTTTTCGACGCGCTCAAATCCCGCACCAAGGGATATGCGTCGTTTGACTATGAGCTGATGGGCTACCGGGATTCCAAGCTGGTCAAGCTGGATATCCTGTTAAACGGCGAGATCGTCGACGCGCTCTCTTTCATCGCGCATGCGGATAAAGCGTACCCGCGCGCGCGGCGGATCTGCGAAAACCTCAAGGACAACATCCCCCGCCAGCTGTTTGAAGTGCCGATCCAGGCGGCCATCGGCGGGAAGATCATTGCCCGGGAAACGGTCAAGGCGCTGCGCAAGGATGTGCTTGCAAAATGCTACGGCGGCGACATCACCCGTAAGAAAAAGCTGCTGGAAAAGCAGAAAGAGGGCAAAAAGAAGATGCGCCAGCTCGGCTCGGTTTCGGTGCCGCCCGAGGCGTTTACCGCCGTGCTCAAACTCGACAAGACCGACTGACGGCCCAATTGCCGTTTTCCGGGAGGTTTTACCGATGCCCTGCGACGCTTTATACCTGCATATCCCGTTCTGTGAACAAAAATGCCCTTATTGTGATTTTTATTCGGTCCCGGCCCGGCCCGACCGGATGGACGCCTATACCGGGGCGCTGATCCGCGCGATCGAAACCGCCCCGTTCCCGATGGGGCGGCTGGATACCGTCTATTTCGGCGGCGGGACCCCGTCGGTGATGGGGGGAAAGCGTCTGGCGCAGATCCTGGAAGCGGCTGACCGGCAGTTCGGCATCCAAAGCGGCGCGGAAATCACGGTGGAATGCAACCCGCATTCCTCGCTGCCGGAAACCTTCCGCCAGCTGTTTTCAGCAGGCGCCAACCGCCTGTCCTTCGGGATGCAGAGCGCCAGCGACCGGCAGCTTGCGCTGCTGGGCCGTCCGCACACCTGTGCGGATGTGGAAACCGCCGTTTCCCAGGCGCAGCAGGCCGGGTTTTCCCATATCTCGCTCGACCTGATGCTGGCAACCCCCGGGCAAACGGCCGGGGACATCCAAGCCGCGGTGGATACCTGCGCCCGGCTGGGCGCAGAGCATGTTTCCGCCTATCTGTTAAAGATCGAGCCGGGCACTGCGTTTGCCGCCCGGGATGTGGGACGGCTCTGCCCGGATGAGGACGGGCAGGCTGCGCTTTATCTCACGGCGGCCGAATCGCTCGCGCGGGCGGGGTACCGGCAGTATGAAATCAGCAATTTTGCAGAGGATGGGCAGATCGCCCGCCACAATTATAAATATTGGGATTGTGCGGAATATCTCGGCGTCGGGCCGTCCGCACATTCCTTCATCCAGGGCAGGCGGCGGTTTTTTCCACGCCGTCTGCAGGCGTTTGTGGAAAACGGGAACCCCTGGCAGCTGCTGGAGGACGACGGCCCCGGCGGGGACGCAGCGGAATACCTGATGCTGCGGGCCCGGCTTGCAGACGGCATCCGCTGGGCAAGCCTGCGGGAACGTTACCCCGCCTATGACTGTGACGCCCTGCGCGGGCGGGCAAAACCGCTGGCCGACGCAGGGTTCCTGGAACTGGACGGGGAGGGTCTGCATCTGACCGTCCGGGGATTTTTGGTTTCCAACGCAGTGATCGAAAACCTGATCGGATAAACTGGGAAATGGGGTATCTTATGCGACTTTGCCTGCCGTTTCTGCTGGCCGGGGGCGCCGCGCTGGCTTGGCCGGCCTTTTCGATGCGCTATGCGCTGCCGGAATATACGGTTCCCACCCCAAAACTGCCCGCCGGCGCGCGGGTGCGCATCCTCCTGCTCTCCGACCTGCACAGCGAGCCTTCGGCCAAACGGCGGGACAAACTCGCGGCCATGATTCATGCAGCCGCGCCCGACCTGATTTTGCTGGCTGGGGACATTGTGGACGACCTGCGGCTGCGCAGCGGCGCGGAGGCGTTCTTCCGGGAACTGCAAACCGCCGCCCCCCTCTACTATGCTTACGGCAACCATGAATTCCGCGGGGATTTGCCGGAAATCGACCGGCTGCTGCAAAGGGCGGGGGTGCATATCCTGTCGGATTGCTGGGAAACGGTGAATGTGTGCGGCCAGCGCATCCTGATTGCCGGGATGGACGACCCGGAATCCCCGGCTTTTCAACGGAATACGATGCTTTGGGGGGCGCGGGCAAAGAAAGTGTTTGCCCCGCTTGTCGGGGAAACCGGCTGCTTTCGCATTTTGATCTCCCACCGGCCCGACCTTGCCCGCGTTTACCGCAGCCTGCCGTTTGACCTGGTGGTATCCGGCCACGCGCATGGCGGGCAGGTGCATCTGCCCGGATTGCCGGACGGCCTTTATGCGCCCGACCAGGGGCTGCTGCCCGCTGATACTGGCGGCATGCGCCGGTACCCAGGCGGCGTGACCCATATCATCAGCCGGGGGGCGGCGGTCTACCCCGCGATCCCGCGGCTTTGGAACCCGCCGGAACTTGTCCTGATTTCTTTACAGGGGACATGTCAATAAATCGCATTTTTGATAAACCCACCAATTTCACCGTATGGGAGGAAAATATGATGTCCTTGCTCACATTCCCTTATGGGAAACAAACCCTTTCCATTGATATCCCCGAGGAGCGTATTTCAGCCGTCCTGACCCCGGATATCCACCGGTATGTGCCCGCCCTGTCCCCGCAGGAGCTGGTTCAGCAGGCGCTTGAGCATCCGGTCGGGTCCCCGCGGCTTTGCGAACTGGCCCGCGGGAAACAGAAAATCGTCGTGATCGCCAGCGACCACACCCGGCCGGTCCCGAGCAAGGTCATCATGCCGCTGATGCTCGCAGAGATCCGCAAAGGCAACCCGGACGCCGAAATCACCATTCTGATTTCCACCGGCTGCCACCGCGCTTCCTCCCAGGAGGAACTGACGCAGAAATTTGGCCCAGAGATCATGGCTAACGAGCATATTGTCGTCCACGACTGCGACGACACCGCCAACCTGGTTCATCTGGGCAAGCTGCCTTCGGGCGGGGAACTCGTACTCAACCGGATCGCTGTCGAAGCCGACCTGCTGGCTGCCGAAGGGTTCATTGAGCCACACTTTTTTGCCGGCTTTTCCGGCGGGCGCAAGAGCGTGCTGCCCGGTGTAGCAGGCCGCGAAACGGTGCTTTATAACCACAACGCCGAATTTATCGCCGACCCGCATGCCCGCACCGGCATCCTGGAAGGCAACCCGATCCACACCGACATGCTCTATGCAGCGCGTGCAGCCAAACTGGCGTTTATCTGCAATGTGGTCATCAACGGTAAAAAAGAGGTCATTTATGCTGCCGCCGGGGATATGGAACAAGCGCATGCAGCCGGGCGCAGCTTCTTAAACAGCCGCTGCCAGGTGAAAGCAGTGCCATCCGACATCGTTATCACCACCAACGGTGGCTATCCGCTCGACCAGAACATCTATCAGGCGGTCAAAGGGATGACCGCGGCCGAAGCCACTGTCAGGGAGGGCGGCGTGATCATCATGCTCGCCAAATCGAACGACGGCCACGGCGGCGAGGTATTCTACCGCACCTTCCGTGACGAACCCGACCTGGGACGGATGATGGAAACCTTTTTGCAGACCCCGAAAGAAAAGACCCGGGTAGATCAGTGGCAATCCCAGATTTTTGCGCGGGTGATGCAGAAAGCGCGGGTACTTTACCTGTCGGATGCGCCCGACGATATGGTGCGCGACCTGCATATGACCCCGGTCCATTCGCTCAAGGAAGCGCTTGCCAAAGCCGAGGAACTGCTGGGCAAGCCGGATGCCGGCATCTGCGCCATCCCGGACGGCGTTTCGGTCATTGTGACCGCAGAATGACCCGTAAGAAAGCAATCCCCCGCGCTCCAAAACCTGTCGTTTTGGGGCACGGGGGATTTTTTGCTGCAAAAAAAGAGGGGCAAGCCCTGTCGGGCTTGTCCCTCTTTTGAAAGATTCAAAAAGGATTTATTTGGTAGCAGCTTTGACCGCTTCCGCAACATCCTCGCTGGTCGGGATCAGCCAGATCTCGCCGTCGGTGACCTGCTGGGCATCGACCTTCTCGGCATCGCCTTTACGGTCGAGCGCCAGGCTCAGGATGATGTAGAGCACAAAGCCCATGATGATGGCCGCAACGGTCGGGATGGAGGAACCGGTGAACTGGGAGCCGATGCTCGCTACCAGCCAGCTGATCCACCCGGACAGGCGGACGCCCTTCGGGATATAGAATCTGGTCTTGCCGCGGCCGAGCACCAGGTAGTGCGCGATCATCATACCGGCAAGCGGTCCGCACAGGGAACCGGTGAAGGAGAGCCAGCCGCTGAAGTTGCTGGCCAGGCCGAACAGGGATACGACAAATGCGATCAGAACGCAGATAACCGTCCAGACCGGTTTGGAAATTTTCAGGCCAACCGTCTTGGAAGCGTTGGTGAAGGCCAGCGCCGCCGAATAGATGTTGTTGTCGGTGGTGGTCCACAGGGCCAGGCCGAGGACGATGACCGCAGGAGCCAGCAGGCCCATGGTCGCCATAACGGTTACCAGGCTGCCCGCGCCAGCGCCGACAGCGGTAATGACTGCAACGCCTTCAAACAGGCCGCTGCCGAGGATGTAACCGCAGAGCGCGCCGCCGATCACGTGTTTACGGCTGCGGCTATAACGGGTGATATCCGCCGCCATGCTTGCGCCGCCGATCCAGGTAGCAACCGCCGCGCCCATTGCAGTGATGAACGGGATCGGTTCGGCCGGGACCCAGGTCTTCAGGTTTTCCGGATGTTCAAGGAAGGTGAGCACCAGGCCCCAGATCGCAAAGATGATCAGCGCCGGAGCCGCAATGCGGCTGAGCATTTCAAGGCCCTTGAAGCCGTTGATCGCAGTCAGCAGGATGCAGCCCGAGAAAATCAGGATCGCAACGATTTTCGGGAACCAGGGGAACAGGGCGGCCAGGTTGGTTGCAAACAGGT
>CALXGW010000140.1 GCA_944387965.1 uncultured Anaerotruncus sp.
ACCTATTCCCTCAAAATGGGCGCAGGCATGCTATACGCAGGTAAAAACAAATTGTAAGGCGCGTCATCACCATTGGAACTGTCCATGAAAGCAAACCACCGTCCCTTCTGAGTAAATATAGACATGCTATGGCATAGCGTATTTTGCAGCGAATGTCAAGTGTCAGGCGGCTGTTAGGCTGTTTTTTGGCTCCTTCGCCGCCTTTAAATCCACCGCAAAGATGCAAACAAGGATTTAAACGATTTAATTAGAAAACCGTATATAAATTGTTTATAGGAAGTGAAACATTTACCTATTTCCATTGAATTTTCACTAAGAAAGTAGTCAAATATGTGGTTCCAGATCAAAAAAAGCAAGAAATCATCGTCGAAATGCTGTAAAAGCAATGATATTTTTTTAGCAAACAAACGAAAAATGAAAATAAACCGGTTTAACTATTGCAAAACAGGAAAATCCATGCAATAATAAAGCCAGAACAACAACCCAAAAGAACGAAAGCAGGCCGAATCTATGCCAAAATTACAAGATATTGCTCATTTGGCAGGGGTATCGAAAGCAACCGCTTCGCTGGCGTTAAATGGCAGCCCCCGTATCAAAGAGGAAACCAGGCGAAGGGTCATCGAGGTTGCAAACCAGTATCATTACATCCCAAAACGCTATGCGCAGACATTGGCCAGCGGCAAAAGCGGCATCATCGGCGTTGTGACGCCCAATGTGGAAAGCGAGTTTTATGGCAAGCTGGTCCGCTGCCTGGACCGGCAGATCCAGCGGCGGGGTTACACCATGTACCTGGCGCTTTCCAATGAGCGGCTGGACCTGGAAGAGATCGCGATCCAGCATTTTGTGGGCAGCGATGTGGAAGGGGTGGTGGTCGTCCCGTTAAACCTGCCGATCCACGCTTCCCAGCTGCAATACCTGAGTCTGCTGCGCGGCCGGGAGATCCCCTGCGTCTTTGCGTCTTCCTTTTATGAAGACGCCGACATCCCCTATTGCATGGTGGATCTGGAGGAAGGCAGCTACCGGCTGGTGACCCATCTGCTCAAATCCGGCCACCGGAAGATTATTTTCTACAAAGGCTTTGAACATGCGACCCCGACTGCGCTGCGTATCAAGGGATACCGGCGCGCCTTCGCCGAATATGGGCTGGAGGTGGCGGAATCGAACCTGATTGAGTGTGAATCGATCGATTACGACTATGCCTACACCCTGACCGCCCAGCTGCTGGAGGCCAACCGGGAGTTTGATGCGATCATTGCGGTCAATGACGCGATGGCGCTGGGCGCAGTCAATTCGCTGCGTCACAGGAATTATTCGGTTCCGGATGATATCGCGGTCGCCGGCTTTGACAATGTGAATTATTCCCGGGTTTCGCCGGTCCCGATCACAACCATCAACCAGGACCTGGATGAGATCAGCTGGGGGGCGGTGGATCTGCTTTTCCAGCAGATCCAGGAAAAGGGTGTCCCGGTGCAAAAGCGGATCATCGAGCCGGAGCTGGTGGTAAGGGAGTCGACATTGCGCCTCTGACCGGATGGCGGCAGGGTATAAGGGTGGCAGAAAGAAGTTTCTTTTCAAACATAGCGGGAGCTGGCTTTGGAAAGGGCTTTTCTTTCACCGAAAATTAAAACGGTTCAACAAGTTGTTTAACAAATTTAATGCAGGAGCGAATGTGTATGAAAGAGGCTATCGTGATCGAAACGATGTTCCCGGAAGTCCCGTTTGAAGAGCGGTTTGCCAAGATCCGAGAAGCCGGCTACCGGTATACCGAGTTGTGGAACCTCAACGGCAAGGACCCATATGCCGTGCGCCGGCTGGCGGATGAAAACGGCATAGAGATCATCGGCCTGAGCGGGGATATCTCCGGACGTCCGGGCGATCCGGGCATGGCGGACGCAACCCGGCATGACGATTATATCGCCCTGGTCAAAGAGTGTATGGGGCTGGCGAAAATTCTGGGCGCCAGATACCTGCACATGCATTCCAACGGCTTTGACGAGGCGGGCCGTGCGCTGACCTATCCCGGCCTGAGCGCAGAACAGAAACGCGCCGCCATGGTCAAAAACCTGAAGACCCTGGCGCCGATGCTGGAAAAGGAGGATTTGGTTTGCGTGATGGAGCCGTGCAATTCCATCATTGACAGCCCCGGCTATTTCCTGGATCATACCCAGCAGGGCGCAGATATCATCCGTGAAGTGGGTTCGCCGCATGTCCGGCTGATCTATGACGTATACCATGCGCAGGTGATGGAAGGCAACCTGATCAACACCATCAAATCCATCCTGGATGTCCTGGAATATGTACATTTTTCCGATTGTCCCGGGCGGCATGAGCCGGGGACCGGGGAAATCAATTTCAAGAGCATCGTGCGTACCCTCAAGGAGGTGGGATTTGACGGCCCGTTGGCTTACGAGGTATATCCATTGACTACCTCCGAGCAGGCGGTCCGTGCAATCAAGCAGCTGTACGAATAATACAAGGAAGATTAAGGCGAAACGCTTTGATTGATAAACAACAAGGAGGAAAGAAAATGAAAAAACTATTCGCACTCGTACTCGCACTCTCTATGGTACTCACCTTCGCCGGCTGCGGCGGTTCGACCAGCAGCTCCAGCGCGGCGGCCAGCCAGGGAAGCTCGGCAGCTGCATCTGAGGAAGCGTCTGAAGCTGCAACCGAAGGCGGCGGGCGTACATTCGGCTGTGTTGTGTTCGCGTCCACTGCGCAGTCTTCCCAACGTGAAGCGGAAGCCTTCACCGAATATGTAGAATCCCAGGGCGACGAAGCGGTTGTACTGTATGCGGAAGGCGACCTGCAGAAGATGTATTGCAAACGGGATTGCCAAGGTGAATTTTGCAACCGAACTGCGCATTGCCTATACCCAGGGGATCCAGCAATACTTGCAGGAAAACCCCAAAGCGATCGACCCGAAAAAATACAGCGAAATCGGCCGCACAGCCGTGAAAGAACTGGTGAAAGCCCGTATGCAGGTGTGCGGCTGCATTGGAAAAGCCGGGAAGGTGTAAAAAATGATTACAACCGTTACATTGAACGCGGCATTGGATAAGGAATACCGGCTGGAAAAGATGCAGGCCGGTACGGTCATGCGTGTGACCAGCTGCCAGGCGACAGCCGGCGGAAAAGGGCTGAATGTAGCGCGGGTGGCGGCCGCTTTGGGCGCCCAGGTCACTGCGACCGGCTTTTTGGGCGGGCATACCGGCGCGCAGATCGAAGAAAAGCTCCGGCAAACCACCATATCCCCCCGGTTTGTCCAGGTGGAAGGGGAAAGCCGCACCTGCATCAATATCATTGAAGATAACAAAAGAAGCACCGAATTGCTGGAGCCGGGCTTCACCGTTTCCGAAAGCGACCGGGAGCATTTCCTAAACGAATATGCCAAGCTGCTGCAGCAAAGCAGCGTCGTTACCCTGAACGGAAGCCTGCCTGCAGGCTGCCCGCCGGAATTTTATGCGCAGCTGATCAAAATGGCAAAAGACGCGCAGGTGCCGGTGCTGCTGGACACCAGCGGGAAAGCGCTGTCGTTGGGGCTGGAAGCGCTGCCGACCCTGGTGAAGCCCAATCAGGATGAACTGCGCGGCCTGCTCGGGGGCGAACCCGGGCTGGAACAGAGCATTGCGGCGGCGAAAACCCTACATGCGCGCGGGATTGCATACGTCGTGGTTTCCCTGGGGAAAGACGGGGCATTGATGGTGTGCAGCGAAGGGGTGCTGAAAGGTACGCCGCCGGATGTGCCGGTCGTGAACACGGTGGGCTGCGGCGATTCGATGATTGCAGCGTTTGCGGTGGCGATGCAGCGGCGCGACAGCCCGCGGGAGATGCTGCAATATGCGCTGGAGATTTCCAGCGCCAGCGCCATGCATCCGGCCACCGGCGGTTTGGACCCCGCACAGGCGCAAGCGCTGCGGGGTACAGCGGTGGTCGAACGGATCGGAAGCTTATAATCTTTCAAAAAGGCATCCCATTTTTTGTTTTCTCCTTTGTTCCCGGCAATACCTCGAGTGGGTATCCGTCCGCAGAAACAGCCATTTTAACGGGACGGCTGCGTTCACTCTGCTTTTCCCAGGCAGGTTCCTCCTAAAAAAATGCGGGCGGATACGTTTCGGCTGATGCCGGCGGGGTGGGGTGTTAAGTTCCTTTTGGTATGTTCGGCCGCGGAACAATCAAAG
>CALXGW010000141.1 GCA_944387965.1 uncultured Anaerotruncus sp.
CAACCCGACCACTGGTGCGTCCGACATGATCCATGCTGCCGTCATGGCTGCGATCGGCATGCTCGGTGCTGCTGGCGCGGTTACCGCCAAGAAACTTGGCAAATAACCTTTGCTTTGCCTTTTAAACCTTTTTGACCCATATTTAGGGACAATCAAAACCGGCCTGTTGCAAAAAAAGCAACAGGCCGGTTCTTTTTTATACGGATGAAAGGGAAGATGTAGAGTTTGGTAGAGTATCCGGGTGGTAGGATGGCATTGTCAAAGGAGGAAAAGACAACCCTGGCCGCGTGGGCAGGGTGTGCGTCCGGCCCTGTGGCAGCCGGGAGAGGGGGTAGGCCGGGCAGGGTTACGGCGGCAAAAAATGGTTTTAGGGGGAGGGATTCCTATTACAAAGCTGACGGCCAAACAACAGCGTTTTGTGGATGAATATCTGGCAGGCGCCGATGTGAAGCAGGCTGCTGCATGCGCGGGGTATTCATCCCGGACAAGCGCACGCCATCTGCTGCGCAGTCCCAACATCCAAAAAGTGCTGCAGGAAAGCATGGGGAGGTTGGAAGAAGAAAATGTGGAGGAAGCCCGGGAGGAAGCAGCGGCAATCACTGCCGAAGAGGCGCTGCGGCAGGCCGAAGCAGCCGGCGCAGTGGAAGCGCTGCATACACTGGTTGCGATTGTGCGCGGCGAGGTAAAAGAACAGGTCCCGGCGCCGGGAAAAAACGGGAAACAGGAACTGGTCTGGCGGGAACCCACGCTCAAGGATCGCATCCATGCGGCGGAACTGCTTGCCAAGCGGTATGATGCGGCTGCCGGCAAGCCCGGGGACAGCAGCACGCCGCCGATTGTGATCCGCGATGACCTGAAGGAGCATGTGGAGGATGGATAAAGATGGATGCGCGGGAGATCAGGCTTTCGGAGGTGATCGGGCAGGGATATGATGCGTTTTGGCATTTTAAAGGGCGGTACCGTGTGGTAAAAGGCGGCAGGGCATCCAAAAAGTCCAAAACCACGGCCCTTAACCTCATCGTCCGGATGATGCAATATCCTCAGGCCAACACGCTGGTGGTGCGGAAGGTTTACCGCACCTTGAAGGACAGCTGTTTTGCCGAACTGAAATGGGCGATCAACCGTTTGCAGGCTGAAAAATGGTGGGAAGCCAGGGAAACCGGGCTGGAACTGACCTATCTGCCGACCGGGCAGAAAATCTATTTCCGGGGGATGGACAATCCACAGAAGATTGCTTCGATCACAGTTGATACAGGATTTTTGTGCTGGGGATGGGTGGAGGAAGCATATGAGATCGGACGGGAGGAAGATTTCAACATGCTGGATGAATCCATCCGCGGCGCACTCCCGGCGGAAAGCGGTTTGTTCAAGCAGATCACCATCACTTTTAACCCATGGAATGAACGGCACTGGCTCAAAAAAAGATTTTTCGATCAGCCGGATAGCGATGGGGTACTGGCGATGACGACCAATTACACCTGCAATGAATGGCTGGATGATGCAGACCGGCAGGTATTCGAGCAGATGCGGCTGCGCAACCCCAGGCGGTATCAGGTGGCAGGGCTGGGCAACTGGGGGATCGACGAAGGGCTGGTATATGAAAACTGGCGGGAAGAAGCGTTTGACCTGGGACAGGTCAAGGCGCTGCCTGGGATACGGGCGGTATTTGGGCTGGATTTTGGGTACACGAACGATGAAACGGCTTTTTTCTGCGGGCTGGCCGACAACCGGAACCGGCGGTTATGGGTATTTGATGAATTTTATGAGAGGGGGATGAGCAATCGGAAAATTGCAGAAAAAATATCCCGGATGGGATATCAAAAGGAACAGATCCGGGCCGATTGCTCGGAACCCAAAAGTATCGATGAACTGCGGATGTTGGGTATCTATCATGTGAAAGCTTGCAGGAAAGGGGCGGACAGCATCCGCAACGGGATACAGCTGGTACAGGATTACGAGATCATGATCCATCCGCGCTGCGTACATTTTATCAATGAGATCAGCAACTACCGCTGGGAAACCGACCGGCAGGGGAACCGGATGAACCGTCCGGCGGATGATTTCAACCATCTGATGGATGCGATGCGGTATGCGATGGAGGAGGAAATAACAAAGGTGAGGGTGAACTGATGCTGACGATGACCGATTTGATCAACCGGAAAATTTCATTGGCGGGGAAAATGAGCCAGGGGGATATCGTGAAATATATCCTGCAGGAAGATATGGCCAGCCCGCAGAAAGAACGTATGCGTGCAGGGGCGCGGTATTACGCGGGGGAACATGACAGCCTGCAGAAGCGGTATGACCAGGGGTTCGTGGAGGAAAATGAACAGGATAACGGGGTTGAAAAACAGGTGCGCAGGAGTTTTTGCAACCCAAACAGGAGCAATCACCACAATATCGACCCGTTCCACCGGGTATTGGTGGATCAGAAGGTCGCTTATATGGTGGGAAGGCCGCCGACGGTCAGTGTGGCTGGGGCGCAGGAGGATGAAACGCTCGGGAAATATGAAAAGATGATCGGGGCTGCTGTAAACGAACAGTTCCATGAAACGCTCCAGGACTGGGTATGCGGGGCCAGCAACAAAGGGTTTGAAGCGCTGCATATTTACTATGATGCGCAGGGGGAATTGCAGTACTGCATTGTCCCGGCGGAAGAGATCATACCGATTTATGACAGCCAATTCCAAAAGGAACTGGTGGGGCTGATTAGGTATTATACGGTTACGGTGGTACGCAATGGGCAGCGGTACCTGCGGCGCAAGGTGGAGTGGTGGACCAAACAGGATGTGACCTATTATGTGGAACGGGAGCAGGATGTGTTCCTGCCGGACCCGGATTTTTTACAGAATCCTGCGCCGCACTGGTGGGATGTCCAGCTGCTCAACGGGATGGAAAAGGCCCGAAAACCCCATGGATGGGGCAGGATACCGTTTATCCTGCTGCAGAACAACCGCGATATGACAACCGATTTACAGCCGATCAAAGGGCTGATCGATGCGTATGACATGATTTCGAGCGAAGGGGTCAACACCCTGCTGGATCTGGTGGATCTGTACTGGGTGATTCAGGGGTATGGCGGGGAAACAGCGGCTGCCATTGCGCGGAAATTGCAGATCAACAAGGCGGTGAGCATTTCCGACAGCGAGGGAAGTGTGACGGCGCAGCAGGTGGAATTGTCCCTCCAGGGGAGGATCGATTATCTGCGGATGCTGCGGCGGGATATTTACCATTTCGGGATGGGGCTTGGGACCGATTTCGAGGATGAAACATTTGGAAGCGCGCCGAGCGGGGTTGCGCTGCAGTTCCGGTATGCGGGGCTTTCCTATAAAGCCGACAATATGGCAGTGCGGCTGAAAAGGGCGATCAAAGAATTTTTCTGGTTTTTGACCGACGATTACAACCGCAGGAATGGGACCAATTTTGAAAGCGGCCGGATCCGTGTTTCGCTGAATTATTCAAGGATCGCCAATGACGCGGAAACGGTGGAGATGATTATGCAGTCCAGGGGGCTGGTTTCCGACAAGACGCTGCTGATCCATCATCCATATGTGGAGGATGTAAACGAGGAATTGAAGACGCGTGAATTGGAACAGGAAACAGGGCAAGATGGGGAGCCGGTTTAAGCGCGCTTTTACCAGTGCGCTTTGGGATATCAAAAAAAGGAGGAAAACAGATGGAATTCTTAAAAAATGTATTCCAGGGACGGGCGCTGACCTTTGACGCATTTTCAAAGATCTGCGCACAGAAAAAAATCCAGCTGGCCGATGCAGCTCAGGTCGAACAGATGCAAAAGGAGGTGAAGGACTGGAAGGAAAAGTATCAGCGGGATCTGGCTGCGGTCAAAAAAGAAGCGGCGATCGAAGCGGCGATCCTGAAGGCGAGAGGCAGGAATGTCCGGGCGATTAAGGCGCTGCTCGACCTGGAAAATGTACGCCTGCGGGAGGACGGCGTTTTGGAGGGGCTCGATCTGGACGGGCTGAAAAATACGGATGGATACTTGTTTGATTTTGAACAGACCGTCCAAAAGGGCAACGGGGCCAAAGGCGGCGAATATCTGGACGGGCTGGAACTGTTTGCACAAAGCGCTCGCAATGCGGCAGGGCTGAAGCTTTAAAAAAGAAAGGGGAAAGATCATGGCGAACACAATTACATATGCACAGAAATTTTTACCGCTTATTGACGACATCTACAAGGCAAATGCGGTGACTGCAGGGATGGATACCACTTCCCGTGCGGATTTTACCGGGGCCAATGAGGTAAAGGTACTGAAGGTTTCCACAACCGGCCTGGGGGATTACAACCGGCAGACCGGTTATCCCAAAGGGGATGTGACGGCGGCATGGGAAACGATGCAGCTGAGTGAGGAACGAGGCAAGGAAATCTCGATCGACCGGATGGACAATGAGGAAGTCCTGGGGATGGTATTCGGCACGGTGACCGGCAACTTCATGCGGGACTGGGTGGCGCCGGAACTGGATGCCTACCGGTTTGCCAAATATGCTTCCGCCAGCGGGATTTCCGCGGCAACGCCGGGGACGCTGGACAAGGATGATATCCTAGCGGCGATCGACGAGGCGGTCCGGCAGTTTGATGCGGATGAGGTGCCGCTGGAAGGCAGGAAGCTGTTTGTATCCAGCGATCTGAAGCCTGCCCTCAACCAGGCGGTCAGCCGCAGATGGGGGTCGGAAGGCACCATTTCCAATGTATTGGCTGGGTATAACGAAATGCCGGTCATTTATGTGCCGAAGACCCGTTTTTATACGGCAATCACACTGAATGACGGCAGTTCCAAATGGGGGTATGAAAAGGCGTCTGATGCGGTGGAGATCAACTTTATGCTGATCCATCCGTCGGCGGTATTGCAGGTGGAGAAATTCGCGCTGCCGAAAATCTTTACACCGGATGACAACCAGGAAAAAGACGCCTGGAAGTTCCAGTTCCGGCTGTATCATGACGCATTCGTTTATGAGAACAAGCAGAAAGGCATTTACCTGCACAAAAAAGCCAGCGCATAAAAGGGCAGGATAACACAGGGGCGAAAGGGGGATCGGTATGCAGGAACAGGTCGCGGCATTTTTAGCGGCGCTGGGCATTGATGTCCCTGAGGATGACCCGGTGCTGGCGTATGCGCAGTGCGCGGTATATGAGGAACTGCTGAACCGGATTTGTGTGGATGAGGTGCCAAAAGGGCTGGAAGCGATGGCGGTTTACAGGATTGCCGGGCAATACCTGCGGCTCTGCAAGGATGCGGGGCGGCTGGAAGTCCCGCTTGAGGCGGCTGTACGGCAGGTCCAGGAAGGGGATACAAGCATCACCTATGCGCTGGGCGAGGGCGACCAGACGCCGGAAGGACGGTTCGACCGGATGACCGACTGGCTGTGCGGTTACGGGGAGGATCAGCTGGAGAGATACAGGAGGATGTTATGGTAGACGGGGGCAAGGCGTTGGAACGGCTTTGGACCGACCGATGCACGGTGATCGTGCGCGACGCGCAGGCGGATGCGCAGACCAATGTGACCGGTTTTACCGAACGGGTGCTTTTCCAGGAGGAACCATGCCGGCTTTCCTTTGAGAAAACTGCTGCCAGCGGGCAGGAAGCAGCTGCTGGGGTCACGCAGGGGGCGAAACTCTTTTTGGACTGGCGGTTGGAAATCCCGGCCGGGTCAAAAATCCTGGTGCAAAGGCAAGGAAAGACGCTTGCCTTTGCACGCTCCGGGGTTCCGGCGGTTTTTTCGGGACATCAGGAAGTGCCGGTGGCGCTCTGGCAAAAATGGGCTTAGAAAGGGGGCGCGGGCGAGGTGCTTTTGGAAGTGGCCGACGGGGTCGCAAAGCGGTTATATGAAACATTTGGGGATGGATATCCCATTTACAGGGGAACGGTCAGCCAAGGGTTGAAGCCGCCGTGTTTTTTGCTCCTTATGGGTGAAGTTTCCCGCAGAAATATGCCAATGGGAAGGGTTTTCCAACAGGTGCCGATGCAGGTGCAGTACTTCCCGGGCAAGCAGGAGGGTTATGCAGAGGTATCGGCAGTCGCAGACAGGCTTTATGAGGCGCTGGAAACGATACCGGTGGACGACGGATGGATACGCGGAGTTTATAAAAAGTCTAAAATTACAGATGGTATCCTGCGATTTGACGTATGCTACCAGGGTATGCTGCAAAAAAAGGTGGAGCTGGACAAAATGCAGGTACTGACAGTGGAAACGGGGACGACAGAAAGGGAAAGGTGAAAAAATATGGCATTAGGCGGTGGAGTATGGCTGGCGCAGAACAAGGTTTTGCCGGGCAGCTATATCAATTTTGTGTCGGCGGCGAACGCTTCGGCATCCCTGTCCGAGCGCGGGGTGGCGACCATGCCGCTCGCGCTCGACTGGGGTGCGCAGGGGGAAGTTTTTGCGGTGACGGCTGGGGAATTCCAGAAAAACAGCCTGGAAATCTTTGGGCATCCGTATACCGATGCACAGATGCGGCCGATGCGCGAACTGTTTAAAAATGCACGCACCGTTTATTTTTACCGGCTGGATACCGGTGGGCAAAAGGCAAGCTGTACTTATGCGGATGCAAAATATCCGGGCAGCCTGGGCAACCAGATCAAGATCGTGATCTCGGAAGGCGAAGGATATGTGGCAGAATCCAATGAGGTATTCGATGTGGCGACCTATGTTGGCAAGACGCAGGTGGATCTGCAGAAAGGGGTACAGGAAGCTGCAGAACTTCAGGACAATGCGTTTGTGGTATGGAAAAGCGATGGGACGCTTGCGGCGACTGCGGCGACCCCGCTGACCGGCGGCAGCGACGGCACGGTGGAGGATACGGCCTACCAGGCATATCTGGACAAGATGGAGTCTTACAGCTTCCATGCGATGGGGTGCGATTCGGATGATGAAACCATTAAGGAGCTGTTTGCCGGGTATGTCAAACGGATGCGCGAAGAATGCGGGATCAAGTTCCAGCTGGTGCTGCATCAGTATGCGCAGGCGGATTATGAAGGCGTAATCAGCGTGGAAAACGTGGAAG
>CALXGW010000142.1 GCA_944387965.1 uncultured Anaerotruncus sp.
TGGGCGGCCAGTTGATCCATTCGGATTATATGGGCTTCAAAGTGGATCTCAAGCGGTTTAAGGATTTCCTGATCCGCCAGGTCAACAAGAACCCCAATATTGAAATCCGTCTGAATACCAAAGCCACGCCGGAACTGTGCGAATGTGAAAATGCGGACGCGGTGATCGTGGCCATTGGTTCCAAACCGATCATACCCAACATCCCGGGCAAGGAAAAGAACAATACCTTCCTGGCGCTTGACCTGTATGGCAAGGACCCGAAGGTTGGCGAAAAGATCGTAATCATCGGCGGCGGCTCGGTTGGATGCGAAACCGCGCTTTATCTGGCGGAAAAAGGCAAAACAGACATCACCGTCATTGAAATGGGCGATATCCTGCTGCCGGAAACCATGTACATAGACCGGTATTATACCCTTTGGTTCATGGAAAAGGAATATGTGCGTGAAAAAGCGGTATTTGTCAATGAAGCAAAAGACCGTGAACATCCGATCAAGAGCATGGTCAAGACCAAATGCACCAGCATCACTGAGGAAGGGGTCATTGTGACCGATGAAACCGGTGCAGAAAAGCTCATCCCGGCCGATACGGTTATCTTTGCTGTCGGTATGAAGTCGGATGAGGAAGCCCGCGACGCCTTCTATGGCACTGCATTTGACGTAATCAATGCAGGCGACTGCAATGAAAAAGGGCAGTCGATCTATAACGCGACTTCCTCCGCATTCTTTGCAGCGCTTCAGATTTAAGGGGGATTTATAGCAGCTTGCCTGGCAGATCCCAATGCGGCAAATCGATTAAAATTTGTATAGAATGCCCTCCTGTTACAGCCGCTGCCGGCAGACTGACCCGGCAGCGGCCCTTTTTTGTGCATCGGGGGTATTCAGCCTGGGGATTAGCCAATATTAAAAAAGGTCCTCCTGCCGATGCAGGAGGACCTTTTTTTAGATGATACAGGCGGCCAAAACCTATTTGCTGATCAGCACCATTGAGAAATCGTTCAGGCTGATATTGCGGGTGGCCCAGACGCCGCTTTTGAGCTTCCACAGCGGGGCGGAGGTCGCATGGCTCTTTACCGCTTCAAAGAGATTCAGCCCGGCATCCTTTGCTTCCTGTGCTGTATAACCATCCACGACGCCGCCTGACAGGTTATTGCAGCCCAGCGCATACGCTTCCTCATCAAAGCGTCCCCCAGGCCCATCGGTACCGTCGGTATCGACGCTGACCGCCACCGTCCGGCTGCTGCCGGCGATGACATTGGCCAATGCCAGGCAGAATTCCTGGTTCCTGCCGCCGATGCCTTTGGAATCCGCTACTGTCACCAGCATTTCTCCCATGGAAAAAAGGGCGCAAGGCGCCTGGAAAGGGCTGTCCTCGGTTTCGATCAGCTGTGAGATACGGCCAAGGGACCCGCCAAAAGCCGAAGCTTCAATATTGGTCCGGCGGCAGAGCAGGTGTGGGGTAAAACCGCGTTCAGCAGCCATTTTCATGGCAGTTGGCATAAACCCGCTTTCGATCGGCATGATGCCGAACACCCGGCAGTCCATTGCTTCATATTCTGCGCAAGACAGGGTGGGGGGGACGGCGTTGGGATTTTGCAGGATATTGCGGATAGAAGGCGCGACCCGGTCCCAACAGCCCCATTTTTTGAGCACTTCAATGGCATGCTCGGCATTGGTAGCGTCGGGCATCGTGTGCAGCCAGACATTCCTATACATCAGGTCAGGATAACCGGATACGCCGGCCACGGTGGGGTTATTGATATCCACTGCGAGAATATGCACCATTTTTGCGGGAGCCAGCAGCTTGGTGATCCGCCCGCCCTTCATGGCATCCACCTGGTTGCGGACATAAGCCAGATCATGGGTCGGCGCGCCGCATTCGATCTGCATCATGTGGGTCATTTCCATGACATCCTTGAGTTCGACCCCCGGGGCGGGGAGGGTCAGAAGGGAGGATACCCCGTTGCAGACAATGGTAAAGACTAAATCCCGCTCGGTCAGTTTGGCTTGTTGGATATATTCCTGCATCCTGCGGCAGCCCTGTACGCAGTTTTCATCCGGGACAGGATGGCCTGCATGTACGACCTCCACCTTTTGCAGATTATTTTCATCCCCATATTTTGCAATGATGACCCCACCGGTCACCCAGTCCCCCAGCGTATCCTCAATGGCTTTGGCGACGCGGTTGCTGCCTTTACCAGCCCCAAAGACAAATACCCTGTCGATGCTGCTGCGTTCATAAGCATCGACCCCTGTGCGGATATCCTGATTGGCTTCATAATCCGGATTGCCAATATACAGGATGCCGTCTTCCAGACGGATCAGCTTTCTTGTATTATAATACGGGTCGGAAGCCTGCATTGCCGCCTCCAGGATCTCTACGGCAATTTTTCTGCCCTCCACATTCCCATGTGATATCAGCTCATCATGATTCAAAATCCTCAAAGCATTTCCTCCTTATTTGTTCTGTTGCTGGATCTGTCTTTGCCGGTATCCAGACGAAAGCGCCATGGCGCGGTTGGCATAATCGGTCATGCCGCACCGGAACGCTGCCGCCGCTTCAAAAGCCGCATAATAATCCATTGCCTGGAACCCGGGCGTCAGGGAAAAACGGGGGATCAGGGCAGCCCCTTTGCGATGGGTTTCCAATACAAGGCCGATGGCTTGGGAAACGGTTACAGAATCAAAAATGTCAGCGAGCCGTGCGGTACTGGAAGTCTCTGAAGCAACCAGGGGGCAGGCTTTTTCCAGCTGGGCATAACCCGCCGCATCAAAGTTCCCCAATGGTTCAAGCAGTACTGCAACAGGATAATCCCCGCAGAGCTGCAGCAGCTTTTCCAGATGCGCCTGTTGGCTGGCTTGCTGTTCCAGCAGGCCGTGATAACAGCCGGTTTCCGGATTAAAGCGCTCATTTGCAGCGAGATCGGCAAAAATCCCGATCTGTCCGTCAAACCCGCTATCATGGATGGCTTCGGCAAGGCTATCACACAGCTGTTCAATGGTGGGGAAGAAGCTTTCAGGATAAAAAAGGTTTCCGCTATGGGTGGACACCTTTACTTTGAATTTCCGTTTAATAAGGTCCTGCCATTTCCGTTGCACTACCCACAGGGCATTGACCGCATCATCGGTGTTGTCAAACCCGGTAGCGATATATCCCCACCAAGGTTTGCCTTGATAGGTGGCATCGCCTTTGAAATTGACTCCAGCGGCGATGGCTCCGGACGTGGGCATCGGAAGCATGCCCTTCAAGCCGCAGAGGCTGCGCAGCCGGTCGCAGAGGGGCAGCCCCATGCTGGCGGCACCTGCCTGGAGTGCGGCCTGGGAAACGGATGGGATAAAGGGTGCGGCGTCAGGCGAAGCGGCCGCCATTGCTTCCAGCGCATCGTCGATCTCCCGCTGTTGGGAGATATCCTGCCCTTTGAGTAAGGGTGCAACGATTTTTTTCAGCACGTGGACGGCTGCATCGGCGTTGAAGGATGGCAATTTATCGTCGATACGCATGGCAGATGCCTGTATGCCGGTATCGAGGGTGATATGTACCTCTACCGAGGCGGCGCCGATATTGGCAAATGCTTTTCTGAATTCCACTTTGTTGATAATCATGGCGTCACCGCTGCACCACCTTCCTGAAATTTCCAGCCGCGGAACGCTTTGCGGCCAAGATATACCGCCTTACCGCCAAGTTCCCGCTCAATATCCCGCAAACGGCTGCCGGCAGAACCGAACGCACATTCCCGGATGGTGGCGGCGTTGATGCCGACGCTGTAATCGGCGATCGCTTCCCGCTCGCCGCGGCTCAGGCATGGCATGACGCCATATCCATGCTGGTATGCAAACGACACCATTTCCAGCGCCTTGCTGATCGTGCCAACCTGGTTGACTTTGAGCAGCACCGTGTTGGCGGCGCCGGACTCGATGCCGGTGCGCACCCGCTCCTGGTTGGTGGTGAACAGGTCGTCGCCGACGATCTGGATCCCCAGCCTTTTGGTGATTGCGGCAGTCCCTTCAAAATCATCCTCATTTAACGGGTCCTCCAGGATGACGATTGGGAATTTGGTAACGATCTGCCCATAATAGTCCATCAAACCGGCGCGGTCCAGCGGCCTTTCAGAAAACAGCCCGTTATACAGGCCGGTTTTTGGGTCAAAAAAGGAATCGGCAGCAACATCCAGCTGGAGCCCGATGCGGTTTTCATAGCCGCATTTTGCAATGGTATCGCATGCGAGTTCCCATATTTGCTCATCCGAATCAAAAAAGCCGGCAGGGATATTGAAAAACCCTGAGAAAACCGAGGTTTCCAGCATGCCGGACTGCCGGACGCCGCATTTTTTCCACAAAGTATCCTTCCAAAGGGCATACACCTGCCCCAAAGCTTCCGAGGCCTCGTGGAAGGTGGTAAAATCATACGCGATAAACGAGCAGGTCGGTTTCCCGCCGCCTTTACTCAGCTTATCATACCGCCAGCTGCCATAAAAGCATCCGAAGGAGGCCAGCGGCATGGTGACGGCTTTTTCGCCTCCGATATGATAATACAGGGGTACGTCTGCGGCCAGCGCCCCAGCTTTCAATACGGCGGCCGACACAGCAGCGGTCGCATTGCCTCCAATTGGCATTTTTTGCGCGAGTTCCAGCATGGCATAGTCCACATCATGCTGTTTGCGGGCATCCATACCCTGGAGGGCCTGGTTGATCGGCCCTTTGATACTTGCTACCGCTGCCCCGACGCCCATACCGAGCCATTTGGCATCCGTATCGTAAGCAAATGCGATCTCATGGCTGCCCACCGACAGGCCGGCCGTACAGACCGCCGTACCGGCCTGGCCGCCGGCGGTCGTTACGGTTGCTTCCACGGCCAGGTTGCCCCGGTCCGAGAGGATCTGCCTGGCGTCTACTGATACAATTTCATATTTTTTCAACATATAACTCCAATCGCAATGGTCAAGGGTTGTTTATGGCCTATCAATAGCTGGTGATGCCCATCAGTTTGGGGATTGCCAATGTGATATCCGGTACAAAAGCGACAACGATGGTCGCGATTACAAGGCCGATCAGGAACGGCATATTCTTGGCGGATATCCGCTCGAGCGGCAGGCCGGTCATGGAGGAAGAAGCATAGAGGTTCAGCGCGACCGGCGGCGTGATGAATGCGATACCGACCACCAGGGTCATGATGATGCCGAAATGGACCGGGCTGATGCCGTATTGGACGACGACCGGCAGCAGGATGGGGGAAAGGATGCACATGATCGGCGTGACCGATACAAACATGCCCACGATAAACAGGATACCGATCATTACCAGCATCACGACATAGTAACTGGAAGTCATGTTGTTGAAGATACTGAGGATGGCCTGCGGGATCTTCAGATAGGAGAAGATGACGCCCATGGCTGCCGACGGCGCAAAGGTCAGGAACAAGCCGCCCATGAAGGCCATATTGTCGCCATACATTTTGTAAATATCCTTGAAAGAGGTCTTTTTATATACGAACAGGCCAATAAAAATACCGTAAACCACTGCGACGACAGCTGCTTCGGTCGCGGTGAAGTATCCGGAATAGATGCCGCCCAGGATGATGACCGGCATGAGCAGCGCCCATTTGGCGTCCCACAGGGCATGCAGGGTTCTTTTGATGTTGAATTTCTCGCCTGAGCCGAAATGCCCATGCTTTTTGCTGTAAAAATAGTTGATAATCATCAGCATGCCGCCGACCACCAACGCAGGGCCAAAGCCGCCCATAAAGATCGTGCCGATTGATACGTCGTTGGCGCAGGCGTAAACGACCATGGGGGAACTGGGTGGGACAATAATCCCAAGGCTGCCGGCAGTCGCCATCAGTGCAGTGGCATAATATTTGTCATAGCCGGTTTTAACCATCTGTGGGATCATAATTGAGCCAATTGCGACAACAGTTGCCGGCGCAGAACCGGTGATAGCGCCGAAAAACATGCAAGAAATGACTGCGACCACGCCCAGCCCGCCGGTGATATTGCCGACCAGTGTGTTTGCAAAGTTACAGATTTTTTCAGAAATACCGCTTTTTTCCATAATTGTGCCGGAAAGGATAAAAAATGGCAGCGAAACCAGCGATGTATTGTTTAATCCGGAATAAAGGGCCTGGACCATAAACGACATATTGGTGACAGGGTTGACTGCCAGAAGGA
>CALXGW010000143.1 GCA_944387965.1 uncultured Anaerotruncus sp.
ATGTGTTTTGCTGTGTAACTGGCAGGTCACACTTCTAATCTAACACATTAGGAGTTTTTTTATCTTTTTCACCGCTTAAGCTCTTTTGAACCACGCGACTATCGCGTGGTTTTCTTTATACAAAAAAAATGCCAACGGCCTTTTGAGAAGGCCGTTGGCAAATACGGCTGCACGCCGGGTAATCTGCTAGGAAATCTTCTTGGCCATCACCACGAACCGCTGGTTCTCGCCCAACGACTGCCCCAGGATACGGGTGCAGGTGGACAGGGTGATGATCTGGTCCTTCGAGCCGACCGATACATTGAAGTTGTGGATACTCTTGGATTTGGCCGTTTTGATAATATCGGCAACCACATCGCCGTCTGCGTAGTTATAAGCAAAGTCCAGCGTTGTATAGAAAACCGAGAAGATCTGATAGAGATGGTCGCCGCCCTCGGTCTTGATGCGCACATACGGGTTCTGGGCTGCAAACTGTGCGTCATCATAGGCCGCCAGCTGGGCAAACATGACATCGTTCGGGTTCCCGATCCGCACCGGGCGCCAGCAGTTGGTCCAGTTGTGCCCGTAAAGCACGGCGTTCTGGGAGGTAATTTCCCCTTTGCTGTTGAATTTGGTATCCGAATCAAACCAAATTACGCCGTTGCGGCTGGCTTCCT
Organism: uncultured Anaerotruncus sp.; assembly: GCA_944387965.1. Taxonomy (GTDB): domain Bacteria; phylum Bacillota; class Clostridia; order Oscillospirales; family Ruminococcaceae; genus Anaerotruncus. The sequence continues at coordinate 657 of CALXGW010000143.1, forward strand.
TATAATAGCCGAGATGGGTGTAATAATCGTTATAGCTGCCGATGACAATCGGGTAATTGATATTGGTGTTGGAAATGGTAATCCAGCCGCGCACATCCGGGTTAATCGCTTTCCATGCGGCGATATCCCCAGCAGCCGGCGGGGTATAGACGGTGCCGCCCGAACCGTCCGAACTGGCTGCGCTGTAATACTGGTCGGCATTGTTGTTGATCGCGTCGGTCAATTCCTCATCGCTGATCTCATTATAACGGGTCGCGCTGGCGATCGCATCCACATCGGAAGAAGCCGACGAAGGCAGTTTCAGGTTGGACATCTGCGCGCCTGCGCCATCGTCCTGCGCCAGCTGTTCCTGCTGCTTGCTTTCATTTTCTGCGATCTGGGATGCCAACCGCTGGGCCTCGGAATCCTTCTCTGCGGCAGGCTTTTCTTCCGGTTCCGCCTGTTGTTCCGCCTGGCTCTGCACCTGCGGGACGGTGCGTTTTGGCTTTTCGCTGTCTGCCGAAACCTGCAAAGCCCCTACCTGTAAATCAATATGGGAAGCCGCATAGAACATCCCCCAACCGCCTGCCACGATCGCCAGGGTCATGACGGCCAGCGCCGCCCGGTTGCGCAGCGGCTTGGGGATATTGCGGTTGGAACGGTACCATCTGTTAAAATCGCGGGAAGCCGCTTTTACGCCCACACAGAAAAAATATACGCCTCGTAAGAATTTTTTCAGTAAGCCCATAACAACCCTCTTCATTTGCAAAGTTTTTATTTATTTTATCATATTTTATCCAGTTTGTGGAGAGGAAATTTATAGAAAAACAGATTTTGGTAAAAATGTTGTTTTCCTCGTCAAAAAACAGCCCTTTTCCCGTTCAAAACATATGGGATTTCTCCGCGCGGCCCTGCGTCAAAACGGCAATTTCCGTATGGAAAAAAACAGGCGGACCTGTTATAATAAACGCAGTGGCCATATCATCGCCATTCCCTGTTTGAAAGGAGGGCTGTCCCATGCTGGAAAACCGCCGCAAAAAAATCCTTTTCCGCAGCCTTTCCGTCCTGCTGATCGCTCTTTCCGTCGCCTTCGGGTTCACCAACCGGAAGACCGGTTTCTGCCTGGGCGACGCCATATTCACCCAACTCGGCCTGCCGGCCTGGTCGGATGGCAGTTACGGCACCCATTATACCGCGATTTTCGCCCTTTGCCTGATCCTTCTGGCCCTTTGGCTCTTTTCGGCCACCACCAGCCAAAGCCGGCGCACCTTCCGGTGGCTGGTCAACGGGGGGATCATCCTGATCGCCCTGATCAACTTTTTTGCCGTCTGACCCCGGGCAGCGGCCACCGCCGTCCGGCACTGCGTGATATCCATTCCCACAGGGGAGCACCCATCATTTGAAAGAAGGGATTTGCATTGAAAACTGTTGACGCGAAAGGGCAAAACTGCCCGATCCCGGTCATCCTTGCCAAAAAAGAGATCGATGCCGGGGAAACCGATTTTGTGGTGGAGGTCGATAACAAGACAGCCTGCGAAAATTTACAGCGCCTGGCGAAAAGCCAAGGCTACCTTGCCGCCGTGGAAGCCGACGGCGCCATCTTCCGGATCGCTTTTTCCAAAGGTGATGCCGCCCCGCAGGCTGCTGCCGTACAGCCTGCCCGCCGCTGGAGCGTCTTTGTCGGCAAGGAAACGGTCGGCTGTGGGGATAACGAGCTGGGGATCTCGCTGTTAAAGATGTTTTTCTATACCCTTTCCCAGTCGGATGACCTGCCGGAATCGATTTTGTTCATGAACGGCGGCGTCAAGGTGCCCACCGGTCAGGAACAGGTCATCGAGCACCTGCGCGTACTGGAAAACAAAGGGGTACAGATCCTCGTCTGCGGCACCTGCCTGAATTTTTACGGGCTGACCGAGCAGCTGCAGGTCGGGATGGTCAGCAACATGTACGACATCCTGACAAAAATCCAGCAGGCGGACAAGGTGGTTTCCCTTTGAGCGGCTATTGTGTGGTCACCTTTCCCAGCACCCATGCCGCCATGCAGGCGGAAAAGCACCTGAAAGGCGCGCTGCCGGTGCAGATGATGCCCACTCCCCGCTGTATCAGCGCCAGCTGCGGCATCGCCCTGCGGTTCGACCCGTCCAGCCTGCCGGAAGCGCAAAAAGCCCTGGCCGCTTTTCCCGAACCTTTTGCGCTTTACCAGCTTGCCGGGGAGTCCCCCACCCTTTTGCTTTGTAAAAAATAATGCGGCAGCCCTGCGGCATCTGCCAGGGCTGCCGGCAATCCGGCTGCGGCGCCGCAGGGGGAACCTGCGGTCCCGCTATTTTTTTACATCAGGGCTTTTTGGTGGCAATGCCGATCTTGCGGCTCAGTTCATGGATGGAAGCATCGGTGCATACCACCAGTACCTTATCCCCCGCAAACAGCTGCGCATTACCACGCGGGATAATCAGATGCCCATCCCGGGAGATTGAAACCACGACCGATTCCTCCGGCAGCCGCAATTCGGAAAGCTTGACCCCGCTCATCGGGTAATCTTCCGGCAGCTGGAACTCTGAAAGGGAAGCTTCCCCCCGGTTGAGCGGCATCAGCTGACGGAATGCCGCGGCATCCACCTCCCGCTCCAGCAGGCGGGCAATATTATCGGTCGAGGAAACCGGGATATCCACCCCGAGCTGTTTGATCAGCGCAGCATTTTTGGGATTGTTGATGCGCGCGACCGTCCGGCCCACATGGAATACCCGTTTTGCCAGCTGGCAGGCGACCAGGTTGTCCTGATCGCGCCCGGTTACGGCGATCAGTGCGTCCGCCTGCGCGGCATCGGCTGCTTCCAGGATATCGATGGTGCTGCCGTCCCCGCAGATCACCGTAATATCCAGGTCGTTCGCCACCCTGGCGCATGCTGCGCGATCCTGCTCGATCAAATAAGCCTTATGCCCATGTTCCATCAATGTTTTGGTCAGATAATAGCCGACCTTCCCCCCGCCGACCACAATGATCTGCATATCGCCCCATCCTTTCAGTCGATCACTTTCACATATACCAGCCGGTCCTGCTCCCGGACCTGTTCGTGGGATGCCGCATGCGCCAGCACCAAATTCCCATCCGGGCGCAGCAGCCCGAACAAGCCGGACTTTTCATCATTCTCCCGCAGCAGTTCCCGTAGCTGTACCCCTGCCTGTTTGGGCTGCACTCCTACCGTTTCAAAAGAAACAGTGGCAGAATCCAGATAGACGTTCTGCAGGATATCCCGGCCGAGCAGCATCGCATGGATGGCGTCGACCGACAGGTTGGTCGGGCAGATGGTGTGCAGCCCGAACTGGGAAAAAACGTCATGCCGCCTGGGGTCGTAAATGCGCGCAAGCACCCGCGGCACATGAAAAATTTCATTTGCCAGCTGGGCTACCATGATATTTGTGTTATCATCATCGGTAACTGCCGCCAGCGCGTCGCAGCTTTCAATCCCCGCCCTGCGCAGGACGTCCTGGTCGATCGCCACACCTGCTACCGTATATCCGGAAAAGCGGTCGGAAAGCGCGCCGAAATGTTCCGGTTCATGATCGACCACCGCCACATCATGCCCCATTGCCGATAGTTCATTTGAAAGCTGGGATCCTACCTTCCCGCAGCCCACCACCAATATATTCATTTGCCTGTTCTCCTTTATCCCTTTTAAAAACAATGCCCCAATGGTAAGAACAGTATACACGATTTTCCTGCCGAAAGGAAGTGGAAATCAGATAAAAGTGAATTTTTTTTCCCCTGAGCCGCTGCTTATAAAAAACCGGCCCTTTTTCATAAAAGGGCCGGTTTTTTAATGTTCATGGGAAGGATAACTCAACTCGTTGATATAACAGACGATTTCCTTTTCGGTAATATCGATCACCCCATAGGTTGGCTTATGCCCGTGCGGCATCCCCAAACTGCCGGGATTCATCAGATACACCCCGTCCTCATAGCGCACCAGCGGCACATGGGTATGCCCAAACAGGATCACATTCGCTTCCATCTGCTTGCCCGCCTGTAAGACATCATCCAATCCGTATTTTACATAGTACATATGCCCATGCGTATAAAATATTTTTGCCAATCCGCAGCTGAAACAACCGGCCAGCGAGGTATCCACCCCAAAATCGCAGTTGCCCCGCGCGCTTAAATATTTATATTCGGGGTAAAGGTCCATGATCTGTTCAAATTCGGACAAACCATCCCCCAGGTGGATAAAGATATCCGCCTTCCGGTGTTTTTTGATGAGTTCCTGGATGGCCCGAAAATCCCGGTGGGTATCTGACATTACAATGATCCGCATATCTAACCTCTTTTAACCCGGCCTTACGCCTTGTCACACTTTTTCGAATATCTGCTATAAATATAGCATACTATGAAATGAAATGGAACAGGCGGTGACACAATTGGGCAATCAATTTCAACTCTCCCAGGAAGAAATGGACCGGCTGATGCAGACAGCCGGCCAAAAAATGGGCACTGACCCGCAAAAGCTGCGCGCCCAGCTTTCCCAGGGGGACTTATCCGGCATCATGCAGCAGCTTTCCCCCAACCAACAGGCGCAGCTGAATCATTTCCTCAATAACCCCGCTGCCATCCAGCAGATGATGGAAAACCCGAAAGTACAGCAGCTGCTCAAATCCTTAATGGGCAAATAAACCGGATACCTGCGGCATACCGGCGCAAACAGGAGGGAAAAACGCAATGGATAACCTCAATTCCACACTCAGTTCAATTCTCAGCGACCCGCAGAAAATGGAACAGCTCCGTCAGGTCGCGCAGTCCCTCGGGATCAACCCGCCCAGCGGGCAGGAGCAGCCTGCCGCACCTTCCGGCGGCGGGATTGATCCAGCTGTTATCGCCTCCGCGCTAAAAAATTTCCAGCAAGCCCCGGCCGCCGGTGCGCCCGCGCAGCAACAGCCCGCCGGCACATCCTCCCCTGGCAGCCTGGAAGCCATTACCAAGATCGCCGGTATTTTCGGCAGCATGAACCAAAGCGATAAAAATGTCGAACTGCTGCGTGCGCTCAAACCGCATTTCAGCCCGGAGCGCGCTGGGCGCATCGATGACGCCGTGCGGATCATGATGCTGCTCAAGGCATGGCCAGCCCTGCGTGACAGCGGGCTGCTCGGCAGCCTGGGCAATCTCTTTACGGGAGGCGGCGGCAAATGATCCACTGGAACAGCACCAAAACCTATACGGAAGAAGATATCCTGCGCATGCAGCAGGAAGCGGTCAGCCGCGTCCACGAATTCCAGGCCCGTGCGCAGGAATTCACCTCATCCTATTATGACGTCCCCATCGGCCAGGCACATCCGCCGGTGATCGAGGCGCAGTCCCGTGTGGTGGATTCCCCTTCGGACCCGCCGCAGCATAGCCCTGCGCCCGGTCCTGCCGAACACGCCATCCAGCCGGCTGCGCCCTCCCTTTTGGACGCCGACCCGATCAAGGGACTGCTCGAACGCTTCAATCTGGACAGCGAAACCCTCCTAATCCTTGGGCTGATCGTTGTTCTCTATAATGAAAAAGCGGATAATGTCCTGCTCATGGCGCTGGCATATCTCCTGCTTTGACCCTCCGGCCAGATTCATCCGGCGCGGGGCCTGTTTTTCCCAGGCCCCGCGCCGTCTTTTATTCTTCTTCCAGCTGCTGTTCGGCCTCCCCGGCGCACCCTTCCACCGCCAGCCGGTAAAGCTCCCCCTTTTTATACCCGGTCTGCTTTGCGACCTGTTTGGCGGCTTCCGCCAGGGAAAGCCCGCTATCCGCCAGCTGCCTGACCAGTTCCACCGCGTCCGCAATATGCGGGGCGTCCTGTTCCGGCTGTTTGCGGGGCGCGCCTTCCAGTACCAGCACAAATTCCCCTTTCGGCTCGTTTTCCCGGTAATATTCCGCCGCTTCTTCCAATGTCGTGCGCCATACCTGCTCATGCACCTTTGTCAGTTCCCGTGCGAGCGCGATCCGGCGGTTGCCGAGCACCTTCAGCATATCCCGCAGGGTGGCCCGCAGCTTATGCGGCGCTTCATAAAACACCAGGGTATGCGTATCCTCCCGGATTTCCTCCAGATGGGCAAACCGGCTGTTTTTTTTCACGCTCAAAAACCCTTCAAATGCGAACCGGGAGGTCGAAAGCCCGGATACCGCCAATGCAGAGATCACCGCGCTCGGCCCAGGCACCACCTCCACCGGCACCCCCTGTTCGGCGCAGAGCCGCACCAGGTCTTCGCCCGGGTCGGAAATACAGGGCATCCCCGCATCGGTCACCACCGCACATCTCTCCCCGGCCAAAATCCGGCCGACAATCTGCTGCCCGCGCTGGCGCAGGTTATGCTCATAATAGCTGACCATCGGTTTTTTGATCCCCAGATGGTTCAGCAGCTTCAATGTGACCCGCGTATCCTCTGCGGCGATAAAATCGCATGTTTCCAGCGTCTGCACTGCGCGCGCAGATAAATCCCCCAAATTCCCGATCGGCGTACCCACCACATACAGCTTGCTCATTTATTTTTCTCCTTCTGGTAAATCCGCAGCACTTCTTTGGAAAAGCCGCCCTCCCCTTCGATCAAAAGCGGGGCCTCCACCTGCAAAAATGGTTTTGCCCCCAGCTTCCCTTCCAGCAAAAACAGCCAGGGCGGGCTCTCCGGCCGCTGCTGTACAAACCGCAGCCGTTTCGGCTCGATCCGGTGGGCGCGCATCTGTCCCAGCGCGTCCGCAAGCCGTTCCGGCCGCTGGCAGATGCAAAGCCTGCCCCCATAACGCAGCAGGTATTGGGCTGCCCGGCAGACATCCTCCAATGTACACATCGTTTCATGCCTTGCCGCACGGGCCGGGTCCTCCCGGCTCAAAATCCCCGTCCCGGCAGGCTTATAAGGCGGGTTGCAGCTCACCAGGTCAAACCGTCCCTGGGGCAGCAGCCCGCGGATCCCGCGCAGATCCCCCTGCACCGGCACAAACCGGTCTTCCGGCAGGCCGCCCTGCCGCACCGAAGCTTCCATCTGCGCCGCTGCTTCCGGCTGTATCTCCACCGCATATGCCCGCTGCGGGCTGGTGTCCTCCCGCCTGAACCAGAGCGCGGCCACAATCCCGCATCCCGCGCACAGGTCGCAGGCGGTATCCTTCCGGCGCGGCGCGGCAAAATCTGAGAGCAAAAATGCGTCGGTACCGAACTTATGGTCGGGCGTGACGGCAATGCGCAGCCCTTTTCCCAGATCCTCCCAGGTGTATCCCGGTCCCAGCATGCCCATCCCCGCCTTTCCTTCACAATACCGGTATCTGAAAAAACTCCTGCCGGCAAGAATGGCAGGAGCCTTCCCAAAGTGGATGGTTTTATTTTACGCGGGGCGGCCTGGATTGTCAATATTGGGCAGCCCATACCGCCCGCCGTATCCTTTCCAGGCATAAAAAAACGGCGCAGCCAAAAGCCGCGCTGTTTTTTTACCTCATAGCGAATCGCTTATTCGGGTTTAATCGCCTCAACCGGGCAGTCAGCAGCGCAAGCGCCGCACTCGATGCACGCGGAAGGATCGATCTCATACTTGCTGTCGCCTTCGGAAATCGCGCCGACCGGGCAAGTATCCTTGCAGTTACCACAGGTAATGCAGCCGTCATGAATCACATATGCCATGGGGAACACCTCCATTTTTAAAATCTGTATTCGATATGGGCCATCGCCCCCGCAATATGGATAAACAAACCATCACCATATTACAGGTCTTATTTTACCACAGAGATCAAAAAAAGCAAGTGGCGTTTTTCAGCTTTACGGGTTATTTTTCTCGTTTCCCTGCCCTGCTTCATGCGCGATATGCTCCTTGGCCGGACGCACTTCGCTTTTGTGGTAATACCGCGCAGCAGCCTGATCCTTTTCCGGCGCGACCTTGAGCATCCCGGTCAAAAGGTTGACTTCCATCACGGTCCCGCGCCCATCCTTGGTGCGGACGGCAGCCCCTACCTTCGGCGTCGTGCGCAGCAGGTCCTCATATGCCTCCTGCTCATATTTTAAGCAGCACATCAGCCGCCCGCAAGCGCCGGAAATTTTGGTCGGGTTGAGCGACAGCCCCTGTTCTTTCGCCATTTTGATCGAAACCGGCTGGAATTCCCCCAAAAAGGAAGAACAGCAGAACGCCCGCCCGCAAATACCGATCCCGCCGAGCATCTTCGCCTCATCCCGCACACCGATCTGCCGCAATTCGATCCGGGTGCGGAATACCGACGCCAGGTCCTTCACCAGTTCCCGGAAATCCACCCGGCCATCGGCAGTGAAATAAAACAAAATCTTATTATTATCAAAGGTGATCTCCACGTCCACCAGCTTCATATCCAGCTTATGCTTGGCAATTTTTTCATTGCACACCTTAAAAGCCTGTTTCTGGCGGGCAAGGTTGTCCTTGATTTTTTTCAGGTCGTCGGCAGTGGCGGCACGGATGACCTTTTTGAGCGGGCGCACGATCTGTTCGTCGCTGATCTCCCGGTTGGCCATCGCCACCTCGCCGCATTCCACCCCGCGGGCGGTTTCCACGATCACCTGCTGCCCAACCTCCAGCACAAGGTCGCCCGGATCGAAATAATATACCTTCCCTACGCTTTTAAAGCGGATGCCAACAATTTTCGCCATACGGTCCCTCCATCTTTTTTCTCTCCTGCCTGATTCAATGAAGCGCCTGCTTGGCCCGCTCCACCATCAGCGCGCACAGCAGCGGGATATTCACATTCTGCCCGGCCTGCCTGACGGCAGCCTCCACCGCCTGCGCGGCGTCGAGCGCCTGCGCCGGCGTCACACGGTTGCACACCCGTTCGTCCCGCCCGGTTTTGGCGTAGTGGGAAACGGCGATCTGCGCAAACATCCCTTTGAGCAGCGGCAGCATCGCCAGCAGCCCCTCCCGGTCCTTATCATAACCGGCCAAAATTTCGAGCGGCTGGTACCGGTCGGCAAAAATCAGCAGTTCGCAAAGCTTTTTCGCATCGGCCATCGCGCGGGCCGGTTTCCCTGTTTCCAAAAGCGAAAGCGCCCTGCCGATATTCCCGCCCGCGCCCGACGCGGCCGCCTGCCGTTCCTCCGGGCTGTTCTGCGGGCGCAGGCTGGCAAGCGCCTGCGCACACTGCTCCACCGTCGGCAGTTCCAGCTCGATCGCCGTCACACGCGAAAGGATGGTCGGCAGCATCATCGAGCGGTTTTCACAAAGCAGGATAAACCGCGCATGCGCCGGCGGTTCCTCAATGATCTTGAGCAGTGCGTTCTGGGCGGAAGCGTTCATTGCATGCGCCTGGTCGATCACATATACCTTGCAGCATCCCTCATTCGGGGCGATATACGCTTCCTGACGCAGCTGCCGCACCAGGTCGATCGGGAATTCCTTTTTCCCCGCTGGGACGGTGAAATACCGCAGGTCGGGATGGGTATGCCGTTCCACCTTCACGCATTGGCTGCACACGCCGCACGGCTTTTGCTCCCCTTCGCACAGGGCATACTGCGCCGCGATATCCGCCGCCAGCTTTTTGCCGCATCCCTGCGGCCCTTCAAACAGGATGGCATGCGGCAAACGCCCGCCGACACTCAGGTTGGCGAGCGCTGCAGAAGCTTTTTTATTGTACAGCAGCTTTAGCATCAAAGTTTTTCAAACCGTTCGATATTCATGACAAAGATGGTCGCGCCGCCGACCTGCACCTCGACCGGGAAGGAGGTATACATCCCCACCCCATACGAAGCGGAGGACGGCACCATCTGCGTACGTTTTTTCGAGTGATGCCCGATGATCTCAATCACCTGATCCACCTTTTCATCGTCGGTACCGATGATGAAAGTCGTATTGCCAGACATCAGAAAGCCGCCCGTCGTCGCCAGCTTGGTGACCGAAAACTTGTTTTTGGTAAGTTCCCGGGATACCTTCGAGCTATCATCATTCGAAACAATGGCAAAAATCAGTTTCATCCTGCACCCTCCTTAAACCGAATTGGATTGGTATGCAATTTCCTATTTCATTTTAACATAACCGGCAAAAAAAAGCCATAGTTTTTGCGCATTTTTCCATCCGCCCCGCTACCGTATGGCCCAAACGCGCCGGACGCCATATGCCAGCAGCGCTTCCTGCGTCTGCCGGTCGATCCTTTCCCCGCCCATCACAACCGGGATCCCGGGCGGGCAGGGCGAATTTTCCCCGGCGGCAACCCGTCCGAGCGCTTGTTCGGTGTCCACCCATTCGGCCGGCGCGAAAACCGCTTCCCGCACGCTGCAAACCTGCTTTGGACGCGGCAAAACCAGCTGCGGGGCGGCTGTATGCCGTTTGGGCTCCAAATGCGCAAATGCCTTTTCCAGCCGCTCATAATCCCGCAGGCTGTTTTTCCCGTTGCCCATCCATACGCAGGCGGTATTGCTGATATATTCCGGTTCGATGCTGTTTCCTCTCAGGTATTCCCCAAATTCCCCTGCTGTAAACCCTGCGGCGGCAAACGCCACCGACAGCTTGGCTGGGTCGCATTCCCCCTGCGGGCAGGCCATCCCTTTTTCCAGCGCAATCTGCCGGATCCGCCCAAAACGGTATGCCGTCCAGGCAAAATCCCTTGCGGCTTCCTTCTGCGCATATTCCAGCGCATGCTCGCAGGAAAGCATGATCGGGTAACTCGGGCTGGTCGAGCCGAACAGCGACATCCGCTCCTTCGCCTGCGCAATATACCTTTCGTCCATGATGTGCAGCAGCGCGCCGCCGGTCATGGCAGGCAGCGTTTTATGCAGGCTGTCGCAGCAGATGGCCGCCCCGCAATCGGCTGGGTGCCATTTCCCATATCCCTGCGGCAGGAATTTCAGATGCGCCCCATGCGCGTTATCCACCAGAAGCGGCAGCCCATACCGCGCGCAGACGGCAGCCAATCCCCGGATATCGCTGAACACACCGAAATAATCCGGGCTGGTCAGATAAACGGCGGCGGCATCCGGATTTTTTTGCAGCAGCGTTTCCAGCGCCGCCCCGGTATACCGCCCGGAAAACCAGTCCCCGGCGTCCGGCTCCGGATAAAGCCAGACCGGCTGCAAATCCAAAAGCGCACAGGCATTGATTGCTGCGCGGTGGATGTTCCGGGACATGACCACCTTTTTCCCTATCCCGCAGGCCAGCGCCAGCATGGTCTGGATGCAAAGGGTCGCGCCGCCGGCGGATAACAGGGTGCGCCGGGTCCCATACGCCTTGGCAAACTGCTGTTCAAGCGCCAGGAGCGGGCCGTCCGCATGGAACAAGCTGTCCGCCCCCTCCACTTCGGTGATATCATACCGCAGGATTTCTTTCCAAACGCCGCTTCCCTTGCCCTTATGTCCCGGCATATGGAACCGCGCCATATCTTTTTGGATATACTGTTCGACCGCATTTTGCAGCGGTTTCATGTTTTTTTGAGTTTCCGTTTGAGCGCACCCAGCTTTCCGTTTAATGCGATCGCCTGATCGACCAGTTTGGATTTGACCGGCTTATAAATATAATCAAATTCCCCGGCAAGCTCATCCAATGTCCCGTTCAAACCCCGTTTGAACCGGTACAGCCCATACATATGGGAATTTTCATCCATATTCCCGCTGACCCCCTGGAAATCATACACCGTACAGCCGGTCTGCACCGCCCATTTGATCATTTCCCACTGGATCAGGTAATTGGGCATCACATTGCGGTAAATATTGTCCGAAGCCCCGTAAACATAGCAGGTTTTTCCCGCATAATTGGTGGTGATCGCACCGCAGATCGGCTGTCCGTCATAAAACCCCATGTACATCCGTACATGCTCGCCCAATGCGTCCAGCATCCGCTCAAAATATTCCTTCGGGCGGGTGTTGAACCCGTCGCGCTCCCCGGTCGTGCGCATGATACGGACAAATTCATCCAGATATTCCTTGCCCACCACCCGGATTTCAACCCCTTTTTTCATCGCAACCCGGCAATTATACCGGGTTTTCTGGGTCAGGTTGGCAAACAGCTCGTCCTCGGTGCGCCCATCCAGGTACAGCCGGTAATTGAACCGCGCCTGGATCCCTTCAAACCCGTCCGGGCCGTAATGCTGCTGGAACCCCAGCCCTTTCATCAGCGAAAGGAACTCGGTATCCGCCATCGGCACATTCGGGTCGATTTTCAGCATATGGGCATTGTACCGTTTGGCAAGCTGGTCGGCCCCCACCTTCAAATCCCCGAGCACATGCTTATCATGCAGGTCGCAGACCGGGCCTCTCGGCGCATATAAAAAGGAGGTGCCGATCAGCGGGATCTTCTGGATCAAAACCCCCATCGCCCCCACGATCTGCCCATCCGGCCCGCGGGATACGACCGCTTCAAATCCCCAATTGTTTTTGACCTTCTGCCAGTTGATGCTTTGGGTAAATTCCCCATTCGGATGGGTGGATACGAATGCTTCATATTCGCCATACTGTTCCGGTGTCAAAATTTCCATGCCGTTCCTCTTGCCTTTCCATATCGCGGTATTTGGCTTGCCCGCGTTTTTATTCTGTGCCCGCTGCCGGTCCGCCAAAAGGGCGCCGCCCTTTTGGAATACCCGCCGCCTTTTGAAAAAGGCGGGCGAAAACTTCCTCTTTTGGAGCCCGGCCATAAGAGCGGGAGCGCAGCGCCCAAAGGCGCGCAGCGCATCGCCCTGGCTATGAATTCGGGTATAATAACCGCCCTGCGGTTATTATACCATGAGCGCAGCGAATGGTATAATTGGCCATAAGGGCGGGAGCGCAGCGCCCAAAGGCGCGCAGCGCATCGCCCTGGC
>CALXGW010000144.1 GCA_944387965.1 uncultured Anaerotruncus sp.
CCATTCGCTGCGCTCATGGTATAATAATCGCAAAGCGATTATTATACCTGTTTTATGGCCAGGGCGATGGCAAACGGCAAAGTTTTCGCCCGCCTTTTTCAAAAGGCGGCGGGTATTCCAAAAGGGCGGCGCCCTTTTGGGGCCTGCCGCAGCGGGCGATGGGATAGAAAGGGGTTTCACATGAAACTTTTGGCGATCGACGGCAACAGCATCCTGAACCGCGCTTATTACGGCATCAAGGCGCTGACCACCAAAAACGGCGAATTTACCAACGGCATCTATGGTTTCCTGAATATTTTCCTGCGGCTGCTGGATGAAGTGCAGCCGGATGCGGTGGCCTGTGCGTTCGACCTGCGCGCCCCGACCTTCCGGCATCAGATGTATGATGGATACAAAGCCCAGCGCAAGGGGATGCCGGAAGAGCTGGCCTCCCAGCTGGAACCGCTCAAGGAACTGCTGCGTGCGCTCGGGTATCAAATCGTGACCTGCGAAGGGTATGAGGCGGATGATATCCTCGGGACTTTTGCGCAGTCGTGTTCGCAGCGCGGGGATTGCTGCGTGATCGCCACCGGCGACCGGGACAGCCTGCAGCTGGTGGGCGAATCGGTGCAGGTGCGGCTGGCGACCACCAAAATGGGGCAGGCATCTGCAACGGTATATGATATCGCAGCGGTGCAGGAAAAATACGGGGTTACGCCTGGGCAGCTGGTGGACATCAAAGCGCTGATGGGCGACGCTTCGGACAATATCCCCGGGGTGCCAGGGATCGGGGAAAAAACCGCCTGCGGGCTGATCCAGGCGTTTGGGTCGCTCGATGGGGTGTACGCAAACCTGGATTCCCCACAGATCAAGGCGGGCGTGCGCAAAAAGCTGGAGGAAGGCAAAGCTTCCGCCTATATGAGCCTGGACCTGGCGCGCATCTGCTGCCAGGCGCCGGTGGACGCAGACCCTGCGCATTATCTGCGCGGGCCGGTCGATGAAGCGGGGGCGGCCCGGCTGTTTGCCCGGCTGGAAATGTTTTCGATGATGAACCGCTGGGGTATCGACCCGGCGGCAGCTGCCGGCGCAGTGGATCAGCCGGCCGGGACGGAAGAACGCCCGGCGGATGCTTTGCAAGCGGTATTTGGCGCCGAAGCGCTGATGGATGCGGTAGGCGCCGCGGGACAGGCCGACCTGCTCGCGGAATATGGGCCGGACGGGATACCGGTACGGCTGGCGGCGGTGACGCCGGAAAGGGTGGCGTTTGCACCGGGGGCTGCGTTGGCCGGGCTGCTCGGCGGGGAAACCAAACTGCGGGTGTGGAGCAGCAAGCCGCTGTATAAATACCTGTATGCCAACGGGATGCAGACAGGGGATATCCGGTTTGACGGGGAGCTGGCGGCTTATCTGCTCAGCCCGGCCAGCACCGGGTATCTGCCGGAGAATCTGGCGGCCCAGTACGGCGTGCAGCCGCAGGGAATCGAAGGGGAAATCCCGGAGGGATACCATGCGCTTGCGGGGCAGGCGGCGCTGATCAGCGGACTGCTCGACCGGCTGGCAGCAGAAATTGTGGAAAAGGAACAGGAAAAGCTGCTGTTTGAGGTGGAAATGCCGCTGGCACAGGTGTTGGCGGTGATGGAGTGCGAAGGGTTTGCCGTCGATGCACAGGGGTTAACCGAATACGGCAGGGAACTCGATGGCCGGATTGCCGAATTGCAGGAAGGGATTTACCTGTATGCAGGTGAAACCTTCAACATCAATTCGCCCCGCCAGCTCGGGGAAGTGCTGTTCGGCAAATTGCAGCTGCCGGCGGGCAAAAAGACCAAGACCGGGTATTCGACCAATGCGGATGTGCTCGACGCGCTGCGGGGCAAACATCCGATCATCGACCTGATTTTGGAGTACCGCAAGCTGGCAAAACTCAAATCCACCTATGTGGATGGGCTGCTGAAGGTGATTGGGCCGGACGGACGGATCCATTCCACCTTTTTCCAGACCGAAACCCGCACCGGGCGCATCAGTTCAGCCGAACCAAATTTACAGAACATCCCGGTGCGCACCAAAGAAGGCAGCCGGATGCGCGCATTTTTTACTGCGCGGGCAGGCTGGAAGCTGGTCGACGCCGATTATTCCCAGATCGAACTGCGGGTGCTGGCGCATATCGCAAACGACCCGAATATGATCGCCGCGTTCAAAAATGGTGAGGATATCCACACCAAAACCGCCGCGCAGGTAATGAACCTGCCGGAACTGATGGTGACGCCGCAGATGCGTTCCCGTGCAAAAGCGGTCAATTTTGGGATCGTATATGGGATCGGGGCGTTTTCCCTGTCCAAAGATATCGGGGTCAGCGTGGCGGAGGCGGACGCCTATATCAAAAGTTACCTGGCGACCTATTCGGGGGTGCGGGAATATATGGAGGAAACGGTGCGCCGGGCGAAGGAAGACGGGTATGTAAAAACCCTCTTTAACCGGCGGCGGTACCTGCCCGAATTGGCAGCCGCCAACCGGAACACCCGCGCATTCGGCGAACGGGTGGCGATGAATACGCCCATCCAGGGGACGGCGGCGGATATCATCAAAATTGCGATGGTGCGGGTGTTCCAGCGGCTGCAAAAAGAAAAGCTGCGCGCCCGGCTGATTTTGCAGGTGCATGACGAACTGCTGGTCGAAGCCCCGGAGGAAGAGGCTGATCTGGCAGCGATCATCCTGCGGGAAGAGATGGAGCATGCAATTTCTTTGCGGGTGCCCCTTGTCGCCGACACAAATGTAGGATATACTTGGCTCGAAGCCAAATAAAACGCTTGGGGGCGGCGGGATTGACAATTGAGAAACTGGCACGGGAGGATATCCCCGCAGTAGCGGCGCTCGAACGGGAGTGTTTTGCACAGCCATGGAGCGAGCGGGTGCTGGAAGTGGAGCTGCAAAACCCGAACGCGCTGTTCTGGGTAGCCAAACAGGACGGCGAGCTGGCGGGTTATGTGGGGATGCACCAGGTGCTGGACGAAGGATATATCGCAAATGTGGCGGTCACGCAGGCATACCGGCGGCAGGGGGTGGCGACCCGGCTGCTCGAAGCGCTGCTGGCTTATGCGCAATGGCAGCGGATGGGGTTCATCACGCTGGAGGTGCGGGAAAGCAACCGGGCGGCGATCGCGCTGTATGAAAAGATGGGGTTCGGCCAGGTGGGCAGGCGCAAACGGTTTTATTCCGACCCGGAAGAGGACGCGCTGCTGCTGACCTGCTTTTTGGGCGGACAGGAGGGGGAAGCAAATGAAGATATTGGCGATTGAAAGTTCCTGTGACGAAACGGCGGCAGCCGTCGTGGAGGACGGACGGAAAATACTTTCTTCTGTGATCAATTCCCAGGTGGAAGAACACCGGCTGTATGGGGGAGTGGTACCGGAAATCGCTTCCCGGCGGCATGTGGAAAATATTGTGCAGGTGGTGCAGAAGGCGCTGGACGACGCGGGCTGCACGCTGGACGGGATCGACAAGATCGCGGTCACAGCCGCGCCTGGGCTGATCGGCGCGCTGCTGGTCGGGGTCAATTATGCCAAGGGGCTGGCGCTGGCTTCGGGCAAGCCGCTGATCCCGGTGCATCACATCCGGGGACATATCGCGGCGAATTATCTGGCAGATCCCGACCTGAAGCCGCCGTTCCTGTGCCTGGTGGCGTCGGGCGGGCACAGCCATATCGTTGAGGTGCGGGATTACACCGACCTGCATATCATCGGGCGCACCCGGGACGACGCCGCCGGGGAAGCGTTCGACAAGGCGGCCCGGGCGATGGGGTTTTCCTATCCGGGCGGCATTTATATCGACCGGGCGGCGCAGGAGGCGGCCCCGGACGATCTCAAAAAATACCGGCTGCCGAAACCGCGGGTGGAGGGGTCGGAATATGATTTCAGCTTTTCAGGGTTAAAAACCGCAGTCATCAACCTGCTGCATAACGCGCAGCAGAAAGGGGAAACTGTGGATACCAAAGCGCTGGCCGCCTGTTTCCAGAAGACGGTCTGCGAGGTGCTGGTCGGGCATCTGGAACTGGCGGCGCAGCGGCTCGGATACCGCAGCATCGCAGCGGCCGGCGGGGTTTCAGCCAATAGCGGGCTGCGGGAGGGGCTTGCGCAGATGTGCAGGAAAAATAAATTTGACCTGCATATCCCGCCGCTTTCCCTCTGCGGGGACAACGCGGCGATGATCGGGGCGCAGGCATATTATGAGCAGCTTGTTTTCCCCGGCGCAGGCTGGGATTTGAACGCGGCGGCCTCAATGAGCATCGAAGCGGCATTTTGAGCGGTTTGTGAGCAAAATTTTGCAGGGAATTATCAGAATTGCTGCAAAAATTGACGAAAAATTAACAGATTGGCTATTGTATTTTATAAAATAGTTCGCTATAATGATAGATGTGGAAAATTTCGGTTTCTTAGGAAACCGTGCCTTTGCCGCCTTTTTGCAGTATTTGGGTAAGGATTTTTCATTTGAATACAATTGAGAGGAGAACCAGCATGACGAACAACAAAAATGTCCTCAATTGGATTGAGGAAATGAAAGCACTCGTCAAACCCGACCGCGTCGTTTGGATCGATGGCAGCGAGGCCCAGCTCAAAGAGCTGCGTGACCAGGCCATCGCCACCGGCGAGATGGAAGCCCTCAACGAAGAAAAGCTGCCGGGCTGCCTGCTGCACCGCACTGCGGTCAACGATGTCGCCCGTGTGGAGGGCAGGACCTATATCTGCTCCCGCAAGCAGGAAGACGCCGGCCCGACCAACAACTGGGAAGACCCGCAGGTCATGTATGCAAAACTGCGCGGCCTGTTTGATGGCGCGATGAAGGGCCGCACCATGTATATCCTGCCGTACTGCATGGGCCCGATCGGCTCCCCGTTCTCGAAAGTCGGGGTTGAACTCACCGATTCGATCTATGTCGTGCTGAACATGGATATCATGACCCGTATGGGCCAGCAGGCGTTCGACCAGCTGGGGGATACTTCGAATGATTTCGTGCGCGGGCTGCATTCCAAAGCAAAACTGGAAGAAGAAAACCGCTATATTGTCCATTTCCCGGAGGACAACACCATCTGGTCGGTCAACTCCGGTTACGGCGGCAACGTGCTGCTCGGCAAAAAATGCTTTGCGCTGCGTATCGCTTCCTATCAGGCGAAGAATGAAGGCTGGATGGCAGAACATATGCTGATCCTCGGCCTGGAAAACCCGAAAGGCGAAATCCGCTATGTCTGCGCGGCGTTCCCGTCCGCATGCGGCAAAACCAACCTGGCGATGCTGATCCCGCCGAAGAAATATTTGGATGCCGGTTATAAGGTCTGGACGGTCGGCGA
>CALXGW010000145.1 GCA_944387965.1 uncultured Anaerotruncus sp.
CAGGCTCTTGGCTGCCGCGTCGCCGACCCCTTTGAGCGCCATAAACGGCAGCCGGATCTTCCCATCCTCCACCTGGTAAATGCGGTAGTGGGATTTATACAGGTCGACCGGCAAAAAGGAATATCCCCTCGCCTGGCATTCATATACAATCTGCAGCATGGTCAAAACGCCCTCATCCTTTGCGGTACGGTCGTTCCCCATCGCCAGCAGGTTGTTCATTTTCTGCTTGGTCGCCTGTTTGCCCGCTACCGCGGCCTCGGCATCAAAATCCCCGCCCCGGACGGTAAAGATCACTGCATAAAATTCCAATGGATGATACACTTTGAACCAGCAAAGACGGATCGAGGCGATATCATATGCAGCCGCATGCGCTTTGGGGAACATATATTTGATCTTCAAGCAGCTGTCTATATACCACTGCGGTACCCCATGTTCCCGCATGGCTGTCATATGTTCCTCCGTCAACAGCTTGGGCGCATTGCCTTTTCGGGTGATCTCCATGATTTTAAATGCCATTTTCGGCTCCAGGCCCTTTAGCAGCAGATAGGTCATAATGCTGTCACGGGTCCCGATCACCTCGGAAATGGTGCAGATCTTATTGCGGATCAGTTCCTGCGCATTGCCCAGCCAGACGTCGGTACCATGGCTCAGGCCAGAAATCTGCAGCAGATCGGAAAAATTCTTCGGCTGCGCTTCCAGCAGCATCCCACGTACAAAACCTGTGCCAAATTCCGGGATGCCCAGCGTCCCGGTGCTGCAATCGATATCTTCGGCGGTGACCCCCAGCGCTTCCGGGGAAACGAACAGGCTCATCACCTTTTGGTCATTCATCGGCACATCGTTCACATCGATCCCGGTCATATCCTCCAGGTATTTATACATGGTCGGCACATCGTGTCCCAGCTCATCCAGCTTCAGGATGGTGTCATGAAGCGAATGGAAATCGAAATGGGTTGTTGTGATATCCGAATTGGGATCGTCTGCCGGACGCTGGACAGCCGTAAAATCAAATACCGAATGATTGGACGGCACGACCACCATACCGCCCGGATGCTGTCCAGTCGTACGTTTCACACCGGTGCATCCGATCGCAAGCCGTTCTTCCTCCGCTTTGGTCATCACCAGGCCGCGTTCCTGCGCATATTTTTTCACAAATCCGTATGCAGTCTTCTCTGCAACGGTTGAAATCGTACCGGCTTTAAACACATGGGTCGCCCCAAACAGTTCCTCCGTGTATTTATGGATATTCGACTGATATTCCCCTGAGAAATTCAGGTCGATATCCGGCGCCTTATCCCCGTCAAAGCCAAGGAAGGTTTCGAACGGGATATCATGCCCATCCTGCTTGCAAAGCGTCCCGCATTCCGGGCACACCTTTGCCGGCAGGTCGAACCCGGACCCGACTTCCCCTTTGGTAAAAAATTCGCTCCAGTGGCAGTTCGGGCAGTAATAATGCGGCGGCAGCGGATTGACCTCTGAAATACCCGCCATGGTAGCGACAAAGGACGACCCAACCGATCCACGCGAGCCTACCTTGTATCCACCTTCTTCGCTCTTTGCCACCAGCTTCTGCGCGATCATATACAATACGGCGAACCCATGCTTGATGATCGAACCCAATTCCCGTTCCAGTCGTTTGGAAACCAGCTCCGGCACGACGCCATGGAAACCGTACATCGCCATTGCCCGGCCACGTGTGATTTCCTGGAGCATCTCTTCCGACCCTTCGATGGTTGGAGTAAAGGTGCCGTCCGGTATCGGCTTTACCTCGTCGATCATATCCGCGATCCGGTTGGGATTGGTAATGACAACTTCTTTTGCTTTGGCTTCCCCCAGATAGGAAAATTCCGCCAGCATTTCATCAGTCGTCCGGAAATACAGCGGCGCCTGCTGGTCTGCATCGGAGAAACCCATCCCTGCCATCAGGATCGCACGGAATTTAGAATCCTTCTCATCCATGAAATGGACGTCGCAGGTCGCAACAACAGGGATTCCCAATTTTTCCCCAAGCCGGACGACCGTTCCGTTGTATTCCTTGATCGCTTCGATATCCGGCACCATATTGCTGCGCACCATAAATTCATTGTTGCCCAGCGGCTGGATTTCCAGATAATCATAAAATTTGGCGATGTCGCAAAGTTCGCCCCAGCTTTTCCCTTCCACAATCGCCCGATAGAGCTGCCCGGCTTCGCAAGCGCTCCCAACCAGCAGCCCTTCCCGGTTTTCCATCAGCTTACTCTTTGGAATCCGCGGACGTTTTGCATAATAATCCAAATGGGACATCGAAACCAGTTTATAAAGGTTTTTAAGCCCTTCCTGGTTCTTTACCAGGATAATCTGATGATAGGTGGGGGATTTTTTCACATCCACAGCAGCCAGCGAACTGTTGATTGCTTCGATCGAGCTGCATCCCCGCTCATTTTTCAATGTCTCTATCATTTTTAAGAAGATTTTTGCCAGCATCAGCGCATCGTCACATGCACGATGATGGTTAAAATCCCCCAGCCCGAGATGTTTTGCAACGATATCCAGCTTATGTTTTTTCAATCCGGGGTACAGCGAACGGGACATCACGACCGTATCAACCGCAGTGAAATGATACGGCATTTTGCACCTTCTCGCCGCCTGGCGCACAAAGCTGGTGTCAAACGGGGCGTTGTGCGCGATCAAAACCGCATCGTCCCCGCCGCAGAACGCATAAAATGCTTCCAGCGCTTCCCGTTCGCTCGGCGCATCTTTCACATCCGCGTCGGTGATCCCTGTCAGTTCGGTGATTTTGGGCGGGATCGCCCGTTCGGGATTCACGAAGGTGTTGAACTGATCCACAATCTCCCCGCCGCGCAGTTTTACCGCGCCGATTTCGGTGATCCGTTCGGTTGCCGCCGAAAGCCCGGTGGTTTCCAGGTCAAATACGATCAGTTCCCGGTCAAAATCCCCGCGGGCACTGCCGTTTACCGCATGGACAATATCATCCACAAAATAGGATTCCACCCCATATATAACCTTGATGTCTCCGCCTTTTTTGCGGATTTTCCCAAGCGCATTCATGCACTCAGGGAAGGCCTGCACAACGCCGTGATCGGTAATGGCGACCGCTTTATGCCCGAATGAGAATGCCCGTTCCACCAGTTTGCCGGCGGGGGTCATCCCGTCCATCGCAGACATGGCGGAATGCATATGTAACTCCACCCGTTTTTCCTCCGCCGTATCTTTCCGGGGGATTTTTTTCACCTTTGCAATGCTGTCCGGACGCAGAACCGCCTCATGGTCGAACCGGTCAAACTCAATATTCCCATGCATGACCAGCGTATCGCCGTTTTGGATTTCTTCCAGCGCTTTGATCTTTTTATCCTTATCCAGACGACCGATCACCTTCGCGCAGTACGAACTGGTGTAATCGGTAAAAAAGATCGTCAGGATCAAGGTTTTTTCATCCCGGCTGGTGCGCTTGTCCAGCTTGAAAACGTCCCCCCATACGGTAACCGCCCCGCTCTCAATATTGACCGACGCCATCTCCTGCGGCCTGGATTTGGGCGGATTTCCATACAGTACGACCATCGAATCCATCTGGATTGGCAATCCTTCTGCATCAAAGCTGACACGGGCCGCTGCGGGCGCAGTTGTTTCCGGCGCGCCGGACGTTTTTTTCTCCTGTGGTGCAGGCTGTGTGTAAACGATGGGAGCAGGACGGGCTTTTTCCATCGTTTCCTGATAGAGTTTGCTGTCCGGCGCAAGGTCCAGCACCCCGTCAAAGGAAACCGTGATCTGCCGCCCGAACTGCTCTTTGACTAGTTGGGCCAGCTTCTGCGCGCAATGGATCTCTTCCAGGAAGGCCTGTCCGCCATGCGACAGGTAAATTTTCAGATGCCCATCCAAAAAGTCACTTTTGCAGCCGCCAAAAAAACCGTTTACCGGTACCCCCCGATTTCCCAGTATGGAAATCAGTTCCGGTAAACAGTCACAGGAAAAAAGCGCAGCCGGATAGTGCGGCAGAATCGCCGCTTCTTTCAGCTGCAACGCGTCGCGCAACCCTTTTTGCACCTGCGCAAGCAGCTGGCCGGGCAGCAGCGTTTGACTATGTACAGAAATACACAGTTCCCGCTTTTCCATCTTCATTTCCAGCCGCTCGATCTCTGCCGCGCCAAGTGCATCCAGCTGCTGATCCGCCAAATATTCCCCAAATATCTCACTGAATAATGCCAAGCTGCGCCACAACCTTTATTTTATAATCACATCTTTTCGATTTCCGAAAGCAAAACATCCAAAATCCGGTCTTCGGGATACTTCCCGATGATCTCCCCTTTTTTAAAGAGCAACGCTTCCCCGTCCCCGCCGGCGATCCCGATATCCGCTTCCCGCGCCTCGCCAGGCCCATTGACTGCACATCCCATCACTGCGACCTTGAGCGTCTTATTACAGTTCGCCAGCAGTTCTTCCACCTTTTTTGCCAGTGGGATCAGGTCGATCTTCGTACGTCCGCAGGTTGGGCAGGAAACGATCTCCACACCGCCGCATAGCCCTGCTGCCTTTAAGATATCCTTTGCCGCCTGCACCTCCAGCACCGGGTCGGCTGTCAGCGAAACGCGGATGGTATCGCCGATCCCATCGCACAGCAGCGACCCAATCCCAATGGCGCTTTTAATCATGCCCATATGCGCCCCGCCCGCTTCGGTGACGCCCAAATGCAGCGGATACTCGGTCTGCTCCGCTGCAAGACGGTAAGCGGCGATCATGGTGCGCACATTGGAAGACTTGATCGAGAGCACGATATCGTGAAAGGCGAACTGGTCCAATAACCGCGCATGATAAAACGGGCTTTCCACCAAAGCGTGCGGCGTCGGGCCGCCGAATTTGTGGAGGAGCTGTTTGTCCAGCGCGCGGGAAT
>CALXGW010000146.1 GCA_944387965.1 uncultured Anaerotruncus sp.
TTTGAAGAAGGGATGGACCCCACAGCGCTGCGGCATCTCTGCCTGGCGGTGTGCAAACGGGCAAAGATTGCGTTTGTTTTTTCCGGCAGCCAGGCGGACGGCTGGGAATATGCGCTCGGCAGCCAAACGCAGGATGTGCGCGCCCTGGGCAAAACACTCAACCAGGCGTTTTCCGGACGGGGCGGCGGTAGCGCGGCGCTGGTGCAGGGGTCCTTGGCCGCCGGGAAACAGTCGGAACTGCTGGGCTTCCTGCCGGGGCAGATCACACCGGGAGCGAGCCGATGAACACGGAAGAACGGCTGCCGCAGCCGGGGTTTGCCGCCTGTTTGCAGGAAAGCTGCGAACAGGATGCGGTGCTCGAGGGGATGTACTTTAAAAAGGAAACCGCCTGCATCCGGCAGGAGCGGGCCGACCTCAAAGGCTGCCGGTTTGAGGGGATGCGGCTGGCCGGCAGTGCATTCCCCAAAAGCTTTTTTATGGATACGGTATTTTCCAACTGTGACCTTTCGAATGTGGATTTTTCCGGCAGCCTGTTCCGGCGGGCAATCTTTACCGATTGCCGGATGGAAGGCACGGATTTTTCGGAATGCGTGATCGAGCAGGTACAGATGCAGGAATGCAGCCTGCGGTTTTGCAGTTTCCAGCAAACCGTTTGGAAACAGACGGAATGTAAAACATGCGGCTTTGCGGAAAGCTTATTCCAGCAAAGCCGCATCAAAAAATTGCAGTTGGAAGGGTGTTCCTTCCTGCGGGCGGAATTTTTAAATACCCCGCTGGCCGGGGTGGATTTTACCGGCTGCGAGATCGACGGGATCCGGGTGGTTCCCGGTGATCTGCGGGGCGCAATCGTGACCGCCATGCAGGCGGTGGAACTTTCGCGGCTGTTTGGGCTTATTGTGCGTTAAGCTGTCCGCCCCCGCCGCCATACTGGTCGATCAGCGCCTGCATGCCTGCGATCAGCGCCTGGTTTTTGGCGCGTTCGGCTTCATACAGCGCTTTATAATCGGTCCCGCCGCCATTTCCCAGATGGTTTAACCCTGCCGCGCGGATGATCGCCGGATAATCCTTATATGCGATATCCAGATCAATCGGGCCGGTCACCCCGGCAATCGAGCCGCTGCCGCTGTACTGCCACATGCCGAAACTGCCGGTATAGGTCGGCGCGGCGGCATATTGAGCCAGCCAATGGTCATATGGGCGCAGCTCGGCGTCATAAAGCTCATTTTCAAACCAGCTTTTGGAGGCGTAGATCATCGCATAATACCCGGCATCCTGCACCTCCTGCAGAAATGCCAGGCAGATATCGGTGCGCAGCCGCCGGGAAAGCGGCGCGGTGATGCTGGTGTATTCCTGGTCGTATGCGATCGGGTAGGTGAACTGGAAATCCTGGATCGCTTCCAGGCAGGCGCGCGCTTCTGTCCGGGCTTCGGCCACGGTGGAAGCGCCGGAAAACCAGTATGCGCCGGTATCCAGCCCGGCCTGCGCCGCATTTTGCACCTGCGGCGCAAAGGCTTTGCTGACATATCCCGAAAAACTGCCGCCATACCGGGTGCCATACCCCACCCGGATCATGGCGAACTGCTTGCCGGCAGCCTTAACTGCGTCAAATTCGACATTGCCGGTGCCGTTATTGTTGTTGGAACTGACGTCGACCCCCTGTATCATCGGGCGTCCCTCCTTTTGATCGGGTCTTTCCTGCCCTATCCTATGCCGGGCAGGGGCGGGAGGTTCGCCGGGGGCTGGGCTTCCCTCTTGCTTTTTGGCGGCGCATATTTTACAATATTATATATGAAGAAGCCTGTCCGGCATAAGCCCCGGCGGGCATTCCAACAAACCAGGGCCTGCCCATGCCGGGCGGGCGGGAAAGTGGGGAAACGGTGTGGACAAACGGAAAATTGCAGACCTGGTTATCACCCTAGTCTGCGCAGCATTGTTTATTGTGCGGATTATTTCGCCGGTGCAGACGGCGGTTACCGGGGCAATGGGGTTATTTATCCAATGGGGCGCCCCGGTGGCTTTCCTGGTGGTCGGCGCGGGATTTGTGCTGCGCCTGGCGAAAGGCGAAAAGATATTCCCGCTGGCCAATAAGATCATCAACTGCGGCGTCGTGATCTATGCGCTTTCGCTGGTCGCTTCCATGCAGATGTAAGGGGCCGGCCTTATGCCATATCTCATCCATCAGGACACGATCCTGTATTATGAAACCCATGGACGCGGCACACCCATCCTGCTGCTGCACGGCAACGGGGAGGACTGCCGTTATTTTGACGCCCAGCTGCCTGCGCTGACTGCGCACGGCTACCGGGTGATCCGCATGGATACCCGCGGGCATGGGCGTTCCGGTTGGGGCAAAAGCCCGCTCACCTTTACCCGGTTTGCCGCCGACGCCGCCGCAGTGCTGGACGCCTGCGGCGAAACATCCGCCCATCTGCTCGGTTTTTCAGACGGCGGCAACACCGCCATCCTGTTTGCCCTGCAATATCCGCAGCGGGTGCGCTCCCTCATCCTCAACGGGGCCAACCTGACCCCTGCGGGCTTAAAGCCCGGCGTCCGGCTGCTGGATGCCGCCGGATGGGCGGCTGGCAGTTTTTGCGGGCTGTTTTCTGAACCGGCAAAAAAACGGGCGGAGATCATCGGGCTGATGGTCACCCAGCCGCAGATCAAAGCGGGCTGGCTGGAAGCCATCCATGCGCCAGCACTGGTGGTGGCGGGGGAACATGACATGATCCTGCGGCGGCATACCGAGGAGATTGCGCGGCGGATCCCCGGCGCAAAGCTCAAAATCCTGCCGGGAGCCGACCATTTCCTGGCCGCCCGTCATCCGGCGCAGTTTAACCGGATGATACTTTCCTTTTTGGAGGAAGCAGAACAAAAAAGATAAGCCTGCCGGGTCAGGGTCCCGGACAGGCTCAGTAAGGTCATTTCCCTTTTAAAATTTCTACAAAAATCGGCGGGCAGTTCGGGCGGTTGACAAACGAATGGACCAGCACGGTGCAGGCCTTGCTGTCCAGGGTGGGCAGGAACTCGAGCAGGGCGTCCCGCTCGGTGAACCCGCAGTCCCGGCCGTAATAGATGCACAGGCTCATCACCCCATCCGGCTTGAGCAGCGCAAGCCCCTTTTGGATGGCCGGGATGCTGGTCTGCGGGGTGGTGAAGATGCGGTGGTCGCCGGCCGGCAGCCAGCCGAAATTGAAGGTGATGGCGCTGACCGTCCCGGGGGCGGCATAGGCGTCCATATTGCTGTGGCTGTCGAGCACCACTTGGGCAATCCCTTCGCAGCCATGCCGGGCGATCAGCTGCCGGGTGCTGTCCACCGCCTGCTGCTGGATATCGAATGCCAGCACCTTCCCCTGCGGGCCGACCAGCCCGGCCAGGAATACCGTGTCATTGCCGCGTCCGGCGGCGGCGTCGATGCAGAAATCGCCGGGGCGGACATGCCGGGCGAGGAAATCATGGCAAAGGGTGAGGGCGTTAAAGCGTTCAGCCATTTTCAAAAACTCCTTTGATGACAGGATAGATGGGACGGGGCGGGGCGCCCGGTCCAAAGGCAGGGATTTCTATGGGGCCGTTTTATGAAAGCGTTTATACGGTGGTGCGCCGCATCCCAAAAGGGCGGGTCGCCTCGTATGGGCAGGTGGCGCTGCTGGCCGGCAACCCGCGGGCTTCGCGGGCGGTCGGCTGGGCGCTGCGGCATAACCCGCTGCCCGGTGTGATCCCCTGCCATCGGGTGGTCAACCGGGACGGGCGGCTTTGCCCGTCGTTCATTTTCGGCGGCGAAGGGCGGCAGCGCGCCCTGCTCGAAGCCGAAGGGGTTGGTTTTGACGATGCCGGGATGGTGGATATGGAACATTTTGCGTGGTATGGATAAACATTCCACCAGCCGGGCAAACCGGGTGGAAAACCCCGGGGAATGGGGCAATTTTGAGGGATAAGCAGGTTATGAAACGATTTGAATCAATATGCGGGAGGAACGATCCATGTACAGCTTTAAAAGTGATTACAGCGAAGGGGCGCATCCAAAGATCCTGGAAGCGCTGATGACAACCAATCTCGAACAAACCGACGGCTACAGTATGGACCCGCACAGCAAAAACGCTGCCAGGCTGATCCGCCAGGCCATCGGGCGGCCGGATGCGGACATCCATATCGTCGTGGGGGGGACCCAGGCGAATACCATCCTGATTGCTTCGGCGCTGCGTCCTTACCAGGCGGTGATTTCCGCTGCGACCGGGCATATCTGCGTGCATGAAACCGGGGCGATCGAAGCGACCGGCCACAAAATCATCGCAATGCCTGCGCCGGACGGCAAACTGACGGCGGCGCTGATCGAACAGGCGCTGGCTGCCCACACCGACGAGCATATGGTGCGGCCGAAACTGGTGTACATATCCCAGCCGACCGAACTTGGCACCCTTTACAGCCGGGCAGAAATCGAGGAAATCCGCGCCTGCTGCGACCGGTACGGCCTGTACCTGTTTGCGGACGGCGCGCGGCTGGCCTGTGCGCTCGCCTCTTCCGGCACCGACCTGACCCTCAAGGACCTGGCCTGGCTGACCGACGCCTTTTATATCGGCGGCACCAAAAACGGCGCGCTGTTCGGCGAAGCGCTGGTGCTTTGTAATGAAGCCCTCAAACCGGATTTCCGTTACCACATCAAGCAGCGTGGCGGTATGCTGGCCAAAGGCAGGCTGCTCGGCATCCAGTTTGAATGTTTATTCACCGACGGGCTTTATGAGCAGATCGGCGCGCATGCCAACCAGATGGCGATGAAGCTGCGCGACTGCTTTGTTTCCTGCGGGTTCCCGATGCTTGCAGAATCCGATACCAACCAGCAGTTCCCCATCCTGCCGGACGCCCTGGTAGAGCAGGTCAGCCAGGAATATTCCTTTGAAGTCCAGCAGAAATTCCCCGACGGGCGCACTGCCATCCGCTTCGTCACCTCCTGGGCGACCAAGGAAGCGGACATCGACCGGTTTTGCAGCTGGTTTACCCAGATTTCCCAGGGATATTGCTGAAAAACGGCCGGGGCCCTGCCCAAATATGCAGCCGCTGCACGCCGCAAACGGTGTGCAGCGGCTGCATACGGCTCAGAACAGTTCGAGTTCCACCGGGCAATGGTCGCTGCCAAAAATCTCCGGATGGATGCAGCTTTCGCGGATTTCTTCCCGCAGCTTTTCAGACACCAGGAAATAATCGATCCGCCATCCTGCGTTCTTTTCCCGCGCATGGAACATATATGACCACCAGCTGTATGCCCCGGTGACGTCCGGATAGA
>CALXGW010000147.1 GCA_944387965.1 uncultured Anaerotruncus sp.
ACCTGCCGGAATGCACAGGCAGTATACGGCATCCAATTGTAAACCGATCGAAGGAGGGCGTACCGATGAAAACTTTGGCCGATGCACAAAAAGCATACCTGTCGCACATTGACATCGCATATTCCTACCAGCTGGCCAAACAGATGGAACAGTTCCGCACCAACCCGGTGCTCGGCTACCGGACGGCGGGGTCGCGCGCAGAATATGAAACTGGGGAGATGCTGTTTGCGGAAATGCAGCGGATCGGCCTTTCGGACGTCCACAAGGACGCATTTACGCTCGATACCTGGGATTTCCACCATGCCCGTCTCCGTTTTGGGGGATCTACCTTTGAATTGGGCGGCTACCAAACCCAGTTCGATACCCACGGCCCGCAAACCTTCCGGCTGGTCGACGCCGGGAAGGGCACCAGCGCCGAATTGGAGGGGCTGGACGTGCGGGGCAAATTGGTGCTGGTCGATATCAACCAGCGGGACGACTGGTGGATCTCCTACCCGGTCTACCAGGCCCATCTGCATGGGGCAGCCGCAGTGATTGCGGTACAGAATAACGGGTACGGTGAAATCCATCCGGCGGCCCTGAATGCCCAAAACATCTGCTCGGTGGCCGATGCGCCGGCTTTCTCCCTGTCCCGGCAGGATGCCGGCATTTTACGCCGCCAGCTTGCAGCCGACAGCGGGGAAACCACCGTCACCTTTGACGCACAATCCACCGTCGGCTTTGACGGCACTTCTTATAATATTGTGGGCAGCATCCCCGGCCGCGACCCGGATGCGATGATCCTGTTTTCCGCCCATTATGACAGCTATTTTTCCGGCTTCCAGGACGATAACTGCGCTGTATCAATGATGCTCGGGATTGCCAAAGCATTGCTGGAAAGCGGCTACCAGCCGGAAAAGACGCTGCTATTCTGTGCGATGGCGGCGGAGGAATGGGGGGTATCCAACAGCAAATACGACTGGTCCACCGGGGCTTATAACCAGATCTTCCGGGTCCATCCGGATTGGGCGGGCAAAATCATTGCAGATATCAATTTTGAACTGCCCGCCTACCCCCACGACACCCAGGACATCATCCGCTGCGTCTATGAATACCAGACTTTTTTGAAGGCTTTTGCCAAAACCCTGCCGCCTGCCGCCCATATTTATCCGGCAGGCATCGGCGTGGCTTCGCCCATCCAGACCTGGTCGGATGATTTTTCCCTGTCGATCGCAGGCGTGCCTTCCATGGTGAATGATTTTGCCGGCGGCAGCTTTATGAAGACCCATTATCATTCCCAATTTGACACCGAGGACTCGTACGAGGAAGAAATTTACCGTTTCCATCATGAACTTTATGGTTCGCTGGCGTTGGCTTTCGACCGCTGCGCCGTTGCGCCGCTGGATTTTTCCTGCCGCCTGCACGCCTTACAGGAGAGCCTTTCCCCCAGCCTGCGCCCGTTGTGTGAGGAAACCGGCCTGTCCAGGCAGATCCATTCCGCCCTTACCCTTGCTGAGTTGGCATATGCAAAGGCATTGGAATGGAACCATGCGTATGCACGGGCGCTGGAACGGGAGGAAACCGATGTGGCTGCACGGCTTTCCCAGCGGTCGGCCGCCTTCCATCAACGGCTGCTGGAAGCGTTCAAGTTCTGCGAGGATGCCTTTGTACGGCTGACCTGGCACGACGACGTGATCTTCCCGCATGAATATGCGCAAAAGAACCTTACCCTACTCGACGGCGCGCTGGAAGCGCTGGACAAGGGCAACGCTTCCGACGTGCTGGATCATTGGCTCCATCAGATCGACACGAATTGGTATGCCTACTATTTTGACGAAGCGACCTGCCGGCATTTTGTGGATTATGTGCTGCATCAGCCGGATGAGCGGCTGATGTGGGGCGCCGGGCGGATCGTCGGGCAGTGCGGGCTTTTCCCTGTTGTCCGTTCACTCCAGCAGAAACGGGGGCTGCCCGGCGCAGACTTCGCCGAAGAAACTGCCGCGCTGCAAAAAGCGCGCGCGCAGATGTCCCGCTGCCTGAAAGACAGCCTGTCCGATGAGGCACGGGCCTGCGCGAAGCTTGCCGAAATTTTGGAACAGGCTTTAAAATCCTGAGCAAATGCGAGCAATCCTGAGAAAAACAAAGATTACCCCGAAATTCATCCCACATATGCCCGGCCGGCTGCATTCCTTCGCGATCGGCTGGGCTTTCTTCGGTTTGAAACTGCCGCCGGGAAACTGGTATAATATGCCTTGAAGGGCAGATCCCCCGGGCTGTCTACCGCCAGGCGCTGGCGCTTCCAGGTCCGGGAGGGCTGCATACAAAGCCCACTGCGTCACAAAGGACACCCCGGCATCCAGGGCATATTGCCAAACAAGTCAAGGGGTGGAATTATGAACTAGCAACAACTCACCAAAAGGGAACGCATGCCATGGCTCCAGAAAAAATGATAAAAGGTGAGTGAAATTTTGGAAACCGACCGATTGTATCGTGTGAAAAAAGAGGATTTTGACAGGCTCGACGCGCTGCTGACCGAATGTTTCAGCCGCGACCCTCTTTATACACAGCTGATCCCGCAAACCAATACACGCAAAAAACTTCTGCCGGAATTGTTCCGTTGTGACCTGGACGAATTATTTGAAAGCTGCGAAATCTATGCCGACAGCCCGGATTTGAATGGTATTATTGTGGTTTCGGATGAAACGGAACCGTATAACCCGTTCAAATATTATGCGATCACCCTTTATTACACCTTGAAAACCGGTGTTTACCTGGTCAATGAGGACCATTCCCTGCAAACCTTATGGAATTTTATCAAAGGCAAGGATTATCTCAATTCCGTCTGGACCAATGAGATCGCCACCGACCGGCGCATGCATATCGTTTATTTTGCGGTGCGCCCTGCAATGCGCGGCAAGGGGATCGCCTCCAAAATGATGGATGCCGTGCTCGATTATGCCGATCAAAATGAGCTGACCATGTCGCTTGAAACGCATAACCCGAAAAATGTGGGGATGTATGAGCATTATGGGTTCCATCTGTTTGATGTCATCCAGAAGCATTTTTCTTTAAAACAGTTTTGCATGGTGCGCTGAACGGGCACAAAGGCGGGGATCTGGGATCTTCGCCTTTTTTGCGTCCCTATTGGCCGGTATTCGACCGTTTCCGTCAAAATTTGGTTGACAAACGGGCAAAAAAGCGTATAATAGCCCCATGTATGGCCCGTAGCGGGCTTTTATCCGAAATTTTATGGGTATTTTTTAAAGAGGTGTCTTTATGGTAGTGAAAAAAAACCAGGCGTATATCATCCTTTCCCACGGGAAAGCGCTCGGCGTGGAAAATGCTTCGCAGGAAAACGGCGCGCTCGTCCAGCTGCAGAGCGCCGATCAATCGGACAGCCAGCAGTGGATTGCCGTACCGGTTGAAAAGCCTTATTTCAAGCTGGTGAATAAAGCGTCCGGCAAACTGCTGGATACGGTGCAGGCCGGCGTGGAAAACGGTACCTGGCTGCATCAGTGGGAAGACTTCAATGCTGATAACCAGCTGTGGTATCTTGAAGAGGCGCAGGACGGCCTTTGCAAGATCAAATCCAAAAAATCCGGCCGCTGCCTGGATATCGTTGCAATGGCCGCTGTGGACGGCGCGCTCATCCAGCTTTGGGACGACGTTTCCGGTGAAAACCAGCTGTGGGAACTGTCCGCCGTGAAAAAAGCCCCAGCCCCCCGCACCAAAAAAGCGGCTGAAACGCCGGCAGGTACCGCTGCAAAATCTTCGAAAGCGAAACCCGCTGCAAAAACAGCTGTGGAAAAAGAATCTGCACCGGCCAAAAAGCGTGTGAGCAAAAAAGCCGCCGCTGTGGATGAAGCGAAACCCGCTGCAAAATCCCCTGCCAAAAAAACTGCCGGCAAGGCCAAAGGCAGCAAAGCCTGACCTGCCACACCTGCATGCAAGTGCCGCCCTGGTCTGCGATCTGCAGGCCAGCCTTGCTTGCGAAAAGCATATCAATCCAAACCACCTGCAGGAAGGGCCCATCGGCCCTCCTGCGGGTGGTTTTTTGCGTTTTGGGACTGGGGGACTGTAAACGCACAGCGGGCGCCCTGCCGAAAGGCAAGGCGCCCGCTCCCCCGACCGTTATCCGGGATTCCCCCACGATCAGAACAGTTCTTTATAAATTTTCAGCACCGCATCATAATCCAGCGGGACAAA
>CALXGW010000148.1 GCA_944387965.1 uncultured Anaerotruncus sp.
CTATGCAGTTGGCAAATCTTTCAGTGAGCCTTTAGGCTCAGCCTGTATTATGCCCTTTTAGGGCTTGGTCATGCCACCCGTTGTCACGGGTGGTCATGACTTTTGGAGATTGCAGAATGGTCTTGTGTTCATCGTCTTGTGGTAATCACTGCAACAGGCGCTGTACAAAAATCAAAAATCATGTAAAATAAAAGAAAGCACATCTTTTCCCGCAAAGGAGGGATGACCCATCAAGCATATTAAACGTCTGTTCCTTTTGATGCTGCTGGCACTGGTCTGCTATGGCCTGTATCTGGCTGAAACAGAGGCACATTTTCTGTCCGATCTGTTTATCCAATTTTCCGAAACGGATTTCGTTAAAAAGCTCCAGGAGCTGCTCCCCGCAGATCTATCCGGCCAAACATCGGTGCGTCCTGCTTCCGAGGCCAATACCGCTTCCGATGATTTGCAGCCGATTGATGGACAGGGCGAACTCACACAGGACCCGCAAAACCTCCCGGAACCTGAAAATACCGGCAGCAGTTATGACTTCTCCCCTGTTTTCTATCCCTACCGTGAAATGCTTTCCGAAAATGGGAAAACGCTTTATAACCAGATCTATGCCAATATCATTGAGCTGAACGAGGAATTCAGCCTTGCGGTACCCGCCAAGGTGGAGGAACTGGATATGATTGTCAGCGCCGTCCTGTTTGACCATGCGGAACTTTTTTGGGTAGACTACAGATATGAATATTCCTATTTAAATGACGGATCAGTCGTTTCGCTCCGGCTTTTTTTCAACCAGACAGCCGACAACTTCCAAACCTATCAAAAGCGGTTCGACCAAGCGGCAAATGCCGTGATCCAACAAGCTTCCCTCATCTCCACCACTTTGGAAAAGGAAAAATTTGTGCATGACTATCTCTTGGATCATGTGGAATACGACCTGGATTCCGACCTGAACCAAAGCGCTTACAGCGCACTGGTCGGAGATGCTTCGGTGTGCGCCGGATATGCGCGGGCCTTCCAGTACCTGATGACCCAACTTGGCATCCCCTGCTATTATTGCGTCGGCGACGCCAACGGGAACCATGCCTGGAATATCATTGCCTTGGAGGATGGGTATTATCATGTGGATGTTTCCTGGGATGACCCGATCGGCAACCCTTCCGGTTCTTACTATTATCAATACTTCAACCTGACCGACCGTGAGATCGCTTCCAGCCATACCCGTAGCAACCTTTCCGTCTGGCTGCCCGCCTGCAACGGTCCTGCCCTATCATCGGTACCAGATTCCGAGCAAGCTACGCAGCCATCTGTTTCCGGGCAGGATATGGATTCTCTGCCCACCTATCAACAAGCCGGCTTTGGGGAAGATAGCCTGCTTTCTTCCCTGGAGGAATATTACGACGCCTGCTATCAAATGCTTTTGGAGTACGGAACGGGCGACTATACCCTTCATTTTTTGATTGCAGACCAGGATTTATTGGATCAAATTTATGAAGCGATGGACACAAAAGCATATGTTGCAGGTTATCTGGAGGATGCGCTGAGAAAAATCGGGATTTCCGGTTATTCCGCCCAGCTGTACCTCTCTGCGGAGCCTTTGGCGGACGGATACTATCATTTATCGCAGCAGATGTCTATCCAGGAAAAACAAAAAGATACAGGGCAACCCGAAGACGGGATGTTGGAACCGGTCATGAAACGGCGGCCGGCTGCAGATCCTGCCGCATAAGCCCCTATTCGGACTGTAAAAGTGAGGTAATCATATCATGCGCACGCTCTCCTTCAAAGATACGCTTTTCACCGGTATCACGCTGTTTTCTATGTTTTTCGGCGCAGGGAACCTGATCTTCCCGTCATTTGTAGGTGCGCAGGCAGGCACCAGCACCGTCATTGCCATGGCCGGGCTGATGATCAGCGCGGTGGGGCTTCCGATTTTGGGGGTCGTTGCAGTCGCGCAGTCCGGCGGGCTTAAAATACTGGCCGGGCGGGTACATCCTGTATTTGCATCGGTATTTACCATTTTGATCTACCTGGCGATCGGGCCCGGGCTGGCAATCCCTCGCACTGCCTCCACTTCTTACGAAATGGCGGCTGCCCCATTGATTGGGGCAGCATCCCCCACCTGGACGCGTGTTGGATATTCCCTGGTATTTTTCGGCGTGGCGCTGCTGCTTTCCCTGCGTCCGGAAAAGCTGACCGACCGTCTGGGAAAAATTACCGGTCCCTGCCTGCTGGTGCTGATTGGGGCGATGACAGTAGCCTGCCTGTTTTTTGCCCCGGACAGCTTTGCCCAGGCTGTCCCACCTTATGCCGAGCAGCCATTTGCAGAGGGCTTTTTATACGGATATCTGACGATGGATACGATCGCCGCATTAAATTTCGGTATTATTATCGCATTGAACATTCAGGCCAAAGGCATAGAAGGCAAGGAGGATGTTGTGCAGATGACTGTGCGTTCCGGATGGATCGCAGGCGCCTTTTTAATTGCGGTCTATGCGGCGCTCGCCTATATCGGCGCGGTATCCGGCGCAGATTTCCCAGGTTCGGCAGACGGCACACAGGCGCTGACCTCCATTACCAGCCACTTATTCGGGCCCGCAGGTTTGGGCGTATTGGGGCTGGTATTTGTCCTTGCCTGCCTCAACACATGTGTAGGGCTGTTGTGCTGCTGCAGCGAATATTTTTCTTCCATCTGCCCGAAGCTGTCTTACAGGGCATGGCTGATCCTGTTTGCATCCATCAGCTTTCTGATCTCGATCCTGGGGCTGGAAGCGATATTAAAAATTTCGGTCCCGATCCTGGGGGCGATCTACCCGGTCGCGATCATCCTGATCTTCCTGGGCCTTTCCCACCGCTTCTGCCCTGGCCGCTATGGGATCTACCCGGCCGCGGTGGCCTGTACCGCTGTAGTAAGTATTGTCACCGCCTTGGATACTGCCGGAATCATTATCCCCGGCCTGACGTCCCTAATCAGCCGTTTCCCCCTCTATGCGCAGCAGCTTGCCTGGCTGCTTCCGGCTGCACTCGGGATACTGGTAGGATTCCTTATCCCCTACAGACCGCCTTTGGATGCAGATTTGTGATATGTAAAAGGTGTTGCCTTTACATGCACGGGACCTATTTTTTGACTGATACAAAAACAGCTTGAGATTTTTAACAAGCCGCTGTATAATATCAGTTGCAATTGCAACTGAGGTGAAATGAGCCATGAAACAGCATCTTTCAGTTTTAAAAAGTAATATCCTGTTTAAAAATATCGGGGAATCTGAAATTGAATTGTTGATGCGCTGTCTTGGCGCCAGAGTCACCCGTTACAGCAAAGGGCAGGCAATCCTGGTAGCTGGCGACGCCCCCAAAAGCATCGGGATCGTGCTTTCGGGAGCTGTGCGCATCTTAAGGGAGGATTTTTCCGGGGATAATGCTTTTATCCGGGAGGTGCAGGCTGGAGGCTCTTTCAATGAAAATTATGCCAGCGCGGGGGTAGATCATATCCCGATTTCAGTCATCGCCGCTGAAAAATGCGAAGTGACCTTTCTGCCGGTCCAGAAAATTGCTTCCATGTGCACAACCGCCTGCCCGTTCCATATCCAGATGATTCAAAACCTTTTTTCTGTTTTGGGACAGCGTGCCATCAGATTGAGCCGGGAAAACTATGTGCTTTCCCAGCGCTCGATCCGCAAAAAGCTGCTTGCCTACCTTTCCCAGCAGCGAAGCGGCCATACCGGGGAGATCCGTATCCCTTTCTCCCGCGCAGAACTGGCAACATACCTGGGGGTGGATCGCAGCGCGCTTTCCCGTGAACTCTGTAAAATGCAGGAGGAAGGCATCCTGCGGTTCCACAAGAATTGCTTTTTGATTTCGCAGCCATCTGTCCTTGAATCCTTATAATCCGGTATTCAGGGATAAAAACCAAGCCGCTTTCCGGGTATTTTCTTCTGCAAAACACCGGAAAGCGGCCTGTTTTTGTTTTATGCTTGATTCATTTTCTGAAGATCCCTTGCACGGATCTCTGTCCGGCGGATTTTTCCGGAGATGGTTTTCGGAAGTTCTGATACAAATTCTACAATACGGGGATATTTATAGGGTGCTGTCTGTTTCTTGACATAATTCTGCAATTCTTTTTTGAGTTCCTCGCTCGGCTGATAGGCGCTCGTGGTAACGATCGTTGCCTTGACCACCGTGCCACGGATCGGGTCCGGTGCGCCGGTGACTGCGCATTCCAAAACAGCGGGATGCTCCATCAGTACGCTTTCGATCTCGAACGGCCCGATACGGTAGCCTGAAGCTTTGATCACATCGTCGGTACGCCCTACATACCAGAAATACCCATCCTCATCCATCCATGCGGTATCCCCGGTGTGATAATAGCCATCGTGCCAGGATTTTTTCGTATTTTCTTCGTCCCGATAATATCCGCTGAACAGGCCGTAATGCGGTTTGTTGGTGTTGACCACCACCTCGCCGACTGCCCCCGGCGGCACATCCTTCCCGCTTTCATCTACCAGATGGATATCGTACAACGGGGAAGGTTTGCCCATTGAACCGGGTTTGGGGGTAGTGCCTACAAAGTTCGAGGTGAGCATGACCGTTTCGCTCTGCCCATATGATTCCATCAGTTTGAGCCCGGTCAACTCATACCAGCGGTTATATACCTCTGCGTTGAGCGCTTCGCCGGCAGTTGTGGAATATCGCAGGGAGGAAAGGTCATATCCGCCGAGCCCTTCTTTAATAAAGAAACGATAGATGGTGGGCGGCGCACAGAAGGTGGTTACCTTGTGTTTTTCCATGACGTGCAGAAGGTCGGATGGAACATATTTATCAAAGTCATAAACGAAGATGGCTGCTCCAGCGATCCATTGCCCATAAAGCTTGCCCCAGGCACATTTCATCCATCCGCTTTCCGAAACGGTCAGATGAAGATCATTGGAACGGATATTATGCCAATAACGGGCAGTAATGATGTGCCCCAAAGGATAGGTCATATTGTGCAGCACCATTTTCGGAAAACCGGTAGTACCAGAGGTAAAATAGATCAGCATTGGGTCGTCTTTAAAGGTTTCCACCCGTTCCCATTCGCCGTCATACTGCTCGATCTCATCGTCGTAGGATACCCAGCCTTCCCGTGTACCGCGTACGATGAACTTAGTATGGATGTCGTGGTATTTTTCACACGCCTCATCCACATATTTTGCAATATCGCATTCCCCGGAACAAACGCATGCTGTGATGCCTGCCGCTTCAAAACGGTAAAGGATATCCTTTGTGGTCAGCAGGTTGGTTGCAGGCACGCCGATCGCTCCCAACTTATGCAGCGCCAGGACGGTGAACCAGAACTGATAATGCCGTTTGAGAACCAGCATGACTTTATCGCCCTGTTTGATGCCGTGTGCCGCAAGCATCTGCGCACATTTATCCGAATACAGCTTCATTTCCCCGAAGGTGAAGGTGCGCTCCTCACCGGCAACATTGCACCATACCATTGCCCGACGATCGGGTTCCATACGTGCGATCTCATCCACCACATCATAAGCAAAGTTGAAATTTTCGTCCGGTGTCGGCTCAAAAAAATTGATCACGCCATTTTTATCGAGCCCTTCTTTGCAAAACCTTTGATAAAACGTATCCATTTCCATTCCCATCGCCATTACTCCCCTTCGTTTTTGTCGCTTTTTTCTTTCATTACCACTGCAAGGAACACACATTCTTCCCCGCCGGTCGCAATCATGCCGTGGCCATGGCCGGAATCATAATAAATTGCGTCCCCGGCCTTGAGATATTCCACATGATCTTCCATCTGAACCTTCAGTTGGCCTTTCAGGATATAGTCAAATTCCTGTCCTTTGTGATGCGAAAGATGGATTGGCAATTCCTGTTCTTCCTCAGAGTAAGGGGCAGTCACCAGGAATGGTTCCGCGATCTTATCGGAAAAACGGTAAGCCATGTGCTGATAAGTAAAGCCCTTGCGGCGGCTGATGCTCAACCCTTCACCGGCGCGGATGATCGAATAAAAGGACAGGCGCGGTGAATCGCCGGTCAGCAATTCAATAATATCAACGCCAAATTTCTGTGCACAGTTATACAAAAAAGTAAAACTGAAGTCCTTGTGCCCTGCTTCGTACTCGAGGTATTCCTCCTCGCTGACTCCGGAAGCAAGCGCCATTTCCTCCACAGAAAATTCCATGATCTCCCGCAATGTCTGTATACGCTGAGCGATGTCCATCAATTGATCCTGCATGAATATTTCCCTCCAAATTTTATTTCCAATTTCGCATATAAATAAAAAAACCCATCCCTAATATCTAGGGACGAGTTATTTTCAATACCCGCGGTACCACCCATATTGCGCATCTACGCCACTTTGTAAAGCTCCATCAAGCTTTTGACCTTTAACGCTGTCCAGCGGAGGAACCTACTTGCAAACCTGCTTTTGGCACTCGACTCGAGGGTGATAAGCTTTTGCCATCCGATACCGGTTCACACCAACCACCGGCTCTCTGTATACGGAATACGGCTCAGCCGTCCCTGTCAACGTCTTTCAAATGTTGTTGTTATCTTACACCAGTATCTCCCATTTGTCAAGGATTTTTTTGCAGGCAGATCAAATTTTTTATCCAATCTCGTTTAAGAGATCCAGCGGCCTTTCCGCTACAGCATCTGCCCCATTTTCTTCCAGTTCCGCACGGCTGCGGAATCCCCACAGCGCGCCAACGGCAAAAAGATCCCCATTTTTGGCCGTTTGCATGTCCACTCCAGAGTCCCCCACATATATGGCGTCCTCAGGTGAAACCCCGGTTTTTTCCAATATTTCCGCCGTAAGCATCCGGTCGGGTTTGCATGGGTATCCCTGCCGCTGCCCAAAGACCACCGTAAAGCGGTCCCCAAAATATTTTTGGCATAGGGGCACTGCAAACTCATGCGGCTTATTGGAAAGGACTGCCCTGGCAACCCCCATTTCAGCCAAACGGTCCAATAATTCGATCACGCCGTCATATGGCGCGGTGTTGGCTTCCCCATGGGCGCCATACCAAAAGTCGAAATCTGCTTTGAGTTTTGCAAGCAGCCGTTCATCCGCACGCAGGTTTTCCGGCGTCATGCGCTCCACAAGCTTATATACCCCATTGCCGACAAACTGCTTGAACGCTTCGGTCGGATGTACTGGCAGGCCGCTTTGCTTCAAGGCATAATTCCCTGCGATGGCCAGATCTTCCAGCGTATTGAGCAGCGTCCCATCCAAATCAAAAATCACCAGCTTTTTCACTTAGCTTCCCCCAGTTTCCGGTCTGCTTTTTTCTGGAACCTTTCTGCGTCCACAATAAAACGGGTATGTACACCGTGCCCGATCTCTCCATCCCGATCCCATGCAGAAACTTCAAAATTGACCTGCCGGCCATCCTGGGACACGATCTTTGCCTGAGCAGTCACCTCCATACCACACGGGGTCGCCGCAACATGTTCCACCTGCATTGCCGTCCCCACAGAAGTCTGCCCTTCATCCAAAAACTGCTGGAGCAGTTCACACGCAGCCTGTTCCATCCCCGCGATCATCATGGGCGTAGCCAATACCCGCAGGCTGCCGCTTTTTACCGTACAGGCCAGCCGGTCCTCATCCACCAGAAACGTCACTGTATTTGTCTTCTCGATCAATCTGATCCCCTCCAAGATACGTTTTGTACCCATGATCATATCACAAATCGGGCTGCCATGCAATTCTGTTTCATCAATCGGGCTTTCCCAGCTCAAAATATATTTGTGGACACTGAAATCCCCTGAAAATGGGGGAGCGGCTTGTACACAAGTTGTACAAGCCGCTCTAATAGGGGGGTGAGGGTGTGAAGATGTCAGTAAGAAGGGGATAAACCCCATTTTTTGTCACGCCAAGACCAATCACTTTGATTTTAGCGTTCTGTTAAAATATTCTTACACAAAATTAGGTATTTATGCATAAAAATTAGCTGTCATTTGGAATTTATTTTTATGTTGTAAATATAATAGCATACATTTTCACAAATTACAACCTTTTTTTAAAATAAAGTTGTTTTATTTCCACAATCACAGGAATATCACACCCAAAATCGGCAAGATGCCGTCTTTTATTTGCGGCGAACGATACATAAAATCCCTATCATTGCACAAACAAACAATATCGCACCTGCAGCAACGATCCAAATAAATGCCATATAGCGTTTTACCTCCTGCGCTTTGCCTTCGACAGGTCTTGCCGGCTGTTCTTTCAAATCGTTTTCTTCTTCCTGTTCCAAAACATCCTGCCCTTCATCGTCCGGTATATCCAGCTCATCTGTTTCCGGCAGCGGATCATCCGGCACATTTTCTTCCGCATCTTCCTGCCCGGCCGCAGGCGTTTCTTCCGGATCGGCTGCCGATTCCGGCTCCTGGGAAGAATCCGAAGAACTGCCTGCCGAAGATGCAGAAATATTGGACATCGTCTGCTGGGATTGGTAAGCCGGTGTGACGGGACGGGAAACGGTTGGAATGACCGGCTTGGGAGCAGTGGGTCCCACAGGATCTTCCTGCCCGTCATCCTGCATCTGCCTGAGCTGCCGGATGGTCAGATAATCGCTGGAAGGGGCGATGCTCAGAATCCGTTTCCCCTCGACAACCACTTCTTCCCCATCCGCATTGCGCAGACACAAAGTGATATCCTTCCCCATCATTTCACGAAACACATCGGAAGGGATCGCTGTCTGGTTCCCGATAGAAACGGTTATGGTGGCCCCTTCCTTTACTTGTCCAATCTGATCGATGATCTCGTCCCAAAAAGCCGAAGTGGATTGGCCCGTATACCAGTCAGGCCGGTCAGGCCGGCTGACGGATGAACTGCTGGTTTTGGGCATCAGTTTGAACCGTCCAAGGGTGCATGTGGTAAAAACGGCATACCGTTGATCCTCACCGCGCTCCCGCTCAATTTCCACCGAAAGCCTTCCATCCGGGCTGGATATATAATAATTTCCTCCTTCAAACCGCTCCGGCAGGGCAATCCGCAAAATCATTGGCCCATGAAGCGAACCATTGGAAAGGGATACGCGGAATTGGAGTTCAGCCTTCCCATCCGGGTCTTCCTGGTCAATTTCGACCACCGCTTCCCCACCGACTGCAGCTGCAGCCCCAAAAGAATCGCTGCCGTGTTCAGGGATCCTGCGGCCTTCCGAATATCCTGCACTGTATACGACCACCCGTTCCCCGGCAATCTTTGCATTGTAAAGATTGCCCAGGCACTGGATGGTGCTGTCCGGAAGCCGTTCCTGTTCGGAAGAACGCAATTCCCGCATTGCCTGTGCCACATATTCCACTTCTTCCGCGCTCGAATTGCTGGAAAGTTTGTCCACTGCCGAAGCGATACGTGAAGCAGTATCCAAATTTCCATATGAAAACTCCCCTGAAAGAAATAATTCAGGGACAATGCTATCCGCTTGGCAGCCAAAAACCGGTACCGCGCTCAAACAAAGCAAAAACACCGTCGAAAAAACTGCCGCCAGCCTGTTGAATGACTTCATCCTGTCCTCCCGCCTTTTTATGGTTGTTCCCGCAAAACACTGGTCATAGATGTTGGGTTCATCCAAAAGGAAATACACCGTTTTTCAAATAGTTTTACTGAATTGGGGAATAATGATCGCATGGCTCAATCAGTACCCGTCTTTTGCTTATCATTTCGAATCACAAAGAGTCCAGAACCTATTTGCCAACAAATTTACAGCCGTATTTATCTGTATTTATTTTATCATGGTTAAGCCATATGCACAAGTATTTGTCTCTGCCTTGTCTGCACCGTATTTCCACGGATCCGTCTGAACTTTTCTTAAAATAGAGATGTTTACTTGACAAAATATCTGTCTTTTAGTATGGTTACAAGCATTCCTAAATAAAAATAGCAAAAAAACACAAAATTTTTTCAAAATGGTTAAAAAAATAATATTATCTGTTTTTAAAGGCGCTAAATTTTTTTTATTTCAATATTGAAAAAGCTTTTTTTGTCGAAATATTAGCAAAAAGTTTAAATATTAGATATACTTTTAACGATTTTAAACAATTTTGAAGAATTCAAAAAGATTTTAAAGAGTAAATTTGTCTATTTTTTTTTTAGGATTTTCTTGCCAGTTTGTAAATCCTGGTGTACAATAAAAGAGACATTTTTTCCAAAAAATACCCGATTCTTTTATTTATAAAAAACAATATTTTCAGAATCAATATTATAAAAATGTCGATTGTATACAATAAACATTTTTATAAAGGTACCTGCAAATACCATAGGCGCCTTTTTTAAATTGTTTTATTTTTAGCTGTACCAAAGTAACAGGATGAGGTGGTGATAAGATGAAACAAGATATGCTCTCCATGGTTAAGGCTGCAGAAGATGCTGCCCAGCAAACAGAAAAAGATGCCATGCGGCAGTATGACGCGATCATTTCCCAGGCAAACGCTCAAGCGGATGAAATCGTGGAGCAAGCAGTCCGTGAAGCGCAGGGGATCTCTGCACAAGCTTTGGAACAGGCCAGAAAGCTTGGAGAAAAGCTGCAGCAAGAAGCTGCGGTCACCGCAGAGCAAGAAATTGCTGAATTGAAAGCGCAGGCTGCTGAGAAACAGGCCCAGGCTTGTGAACTGGTCCTGTCGGCACTTTTCTGACCCCTGCCTTTATCCTATTGCAAAGGAGGTATCTGTTTCATGGCGGTGCTGCAAATGCAACGCATCAATATTTGTGCGTTGAAAAAAGACCGCAAAGCAATTTTGGAAACCCTGCAGCGGCGAGGGGTGGTCGAGATATGTGACCTTTCGTCGCAGGACAATGCCTTCCAGAAGGACGATACATCTGATGCGCGTTCACAGTTTGAAAAGACCATCGTTCTGGCTAACCAGGCGCTGGAAACATTGGACGTTTACGCCCCTGAAAAATCCTCTTTGATGGATATGTTCAACGGACGGGAAGCGATCACAACCGAGCAGTATCAAACTTACGCGCAAAAAGCTCCGGAAATCGAGAAGGCAGCCAGCGAGATCGTAAGCCTTGCGAAAAAAGTAGCGGAAAATAAGGCGGAGATCTTAAAATTGCAGGCCCAGATCGACGCATTGGCCCCCTGGATGGGGCTGGATGTATCCATGCAGTTTTCCGGTACCCGCTGTACGGCAGCTTTTATCGGTTCCTTCCCGGAACAACTGAATCTGGAGCAGATTTATGAAAAGCTTGCGCAGGCCGCGCCGGAGGTTACGTTCCATATTGAGATTTTTTACTCCAGCCGCGATTTGACCTGTATCATTGCTTTGGTTCCACGTCAACAGGCTGCCGCTGCTGAGGAAGCGCTCCGTGGGATGGGATTTGCGAAGCCCGCTTCCCCGCCCAAGGAACCGCCCAAAGAATATCAGGCGATCCTGGAACGGCAGATCACCGATGCAGCCCAGATTATCGATTCTGCCACCGAAACGATCGCTTCACACAGTGCGATGCGTGAACCGCTGCATTTTTTGGTGGATTACTGCACGATGCGGATGGAAAAATATGATGCAATCAGCCGCCTGCTCAATACCCGCCGAACCTTTTTCCTGAGCGGCTATATCGCAAAAGTGGACGCGCCGGCGCTGGAAGCGGAACTGTCCAAAAATTTCGATATTGCGCTGGAATTTGTTGAACCCACAGAAGACGAGGATGTCCCCTGCCTGCTGCGCAACAACAAGTTCACTGAACCGGTAACCGGCGTTTTGGAGTCCTATGGATTGCCGCAGCGCGGGGAGATCGACCCGACGCCGATCATGGCATTTTTCTATTATTTCCTGTTCGGGCTGATGTTTTCTGATTTTGGTTATGGCGCCTTGCTGGCGATCGGGACCGGTATTTTGCTCCTCAAATGCAAAAATATGGAGCCCGGGACACGCAGGATGATCAAACTCTTCTTTTTCTGCGGTATCTCCACTGCTGCATGGGGCATTGTTTTCAGCAGCTACTTCGGGGATGTGGTCGATATCGTTTCGAGCACCTTCTTCGGACGCGAGGTCACCATCCCACCGTTATGGTTTGCGCCGCTGGATGACCCCATGAAGATGCTGGTATTTTCCATGACGCTTGGCGTGATCCATCTGTTCACCGGCCTTGGCATCCAGTTCTATCAGCATGTGAAAGCGCATAACTGGTATGCAGCGATTACAAAGGTCATTCTTTGGTATATGCTGGTGGGCGGCCTGATCGTATTCGGACTTTCTACCGAAATGTT
Source organism: uncultured Anaerotruncus sp. (assembly GCA_944387965.1). Lineage (GTDB taxonomy): Bacteria > Bacillota > Clostridia > Oscillospirales > Ruminococcaceae > Anaerotruncus. The sequence goes on from CALXGW010000148.1 coordinate 12,204, forward strand.
TACCAGTATTCTGCAGCTTACAGAAACCCTTCCGGCAGCAGTCGGCAGTGTTGCAGGATGGATTGCAGCAATTGGTGCGGTCGGGATCGTATTTACCAATGGGGAAAGCAAAAACCCATTTGTCCGTTTCGCGCAAGGGCTGTATGAGCTTTACAATGTAACCGGCTACCTCAGCGATATCCTTTCGTATTCCCGTCTGTTGGCCCTGGGCCTTGCAACCGGCGTTGTCGGTTCAGTCATCAACCAGATGGGTTCGATGGGCGGCAATGGGATCCCAGGCGTTATCTTGTTTGTACTGGTATTCCTGATCGGCCATACCATCAACTTTGGGATCGAGCTGCTTGGTGCATATGTACACTGCAACCGTCTGCAGTTTGTAGAATTTTTTGGTAAGTTTTATGAAGGTGGCCGCCGTAAATTTGAACCTCTCGGCGTCCATACGAAATATTACAAATTCAAGGAGGACAACTAATCATGGCAAATATGGGAATGGCATTTGCGATACTTGGCGCGGCGTTCGCCGCTTTCCTGGCAGGTATGGGTTCTGCTGTTGGCGTTGGTCTGGCTGGCCAGGCTGCCGCTGGCGTCGTTACTGAAGATCCGAATAAATTTTCCAAAGTCCTGATTCTGCAGCTGCTTCCTGGTACCCAGGGCATCTACGGCCTGCTGATTGCGTTTATTGCTCTCTCCCAGACCGGTATCCTCAGCGGCGAAGGCTCTGAAATTTCCCTGGTCAAAGGGCTTATGTATCTGGCGGCCTGCCTGCCGATGGGTATCGTTGGTTATATCTCTGCAAAATGGCAGGCGAAAGCTTCTGTTGCGAGCATCAGCCTGGTTGCAAAACGTCCGGAACAGTTTGGTAAAGCAATGATCTTCCCCGCAATGGTTGAAACTTACGCGATTTTGGCGCTGCTGGTTTCCCTGCTGTCCATTTCTGGCGTGACCGGGCTGCCGATCTGACCCCAACGACGGAATCATTTCCGTACTTAACGATTGTTAGGAGAATTCTGCTATGACAGGACTGGAAAAAATCATAAAGCAGATTCAGGATGAGGCGGAAGCTTCGGCGGCAAAAGTCATCGCCGAAGCGCAGGCCAAGGCGCAGGAGATCCGCGCAAAAGCCCAGGAGGATGCACAGTCCAAACGTGCCGCGATCGAGGAACAAACTGCGCACGAGGTCGAGATGATCGCATCATCTGCAAAGTCTGCTGCATCATTGGCGATCCGGCGGGCTGTATTGGCTGCCAAACAGGAGGTCATCAACGGCGTCATTGTAAAGGCGCGCGAATCCATCCTCTCGCTGCCGGACGACGAATATTTTGCCTTGATCCTTAAAATGGCCCAGAAGTATTCCCTCCCCCAGCCGGGTGAAGCATATTTTTCACAAGCGGATCTCAATCGTATGCCCTCTGATTTTGCAAAAAAACTGGAGGCGGCATCAAAAGGCGGCCTGGCTGTGGCAAAGCAGCCCCGTCCGATTGACGGAGGGTTCATCCTGGTCTATGGCGGCGTAGAAGAGAACTGTTCGATCGAAGCGCTCTTCTACGCAGAACAGGAACGCCTGCAGGATAAAGTACAGGCATTCCTGTTCGTATAAATGCGCGCAGACCGATAAAGGAGGTTTTTGCAATGTCCGATACACTGTATACCTATGCGGTAGCGCGCATCCGTTCAAAAGAAATGTCCCTGCTCAACGCAGCTGCCATCGAACAGCTGATGTCGGCGAAAAGTTACACGGAATGCATCCGTTTTCTGCAGGATCGCGGCTGGGGCGACGGCAATACGCAAACCGCCGAACAACTGCTTGCAACCGAGCGGGAAAAAACCTGGGCGTTGATCGGCGAATTGGTGGAAGATCTCAGTGTGTTTGATGTATTCCTCTATGCCAATGATTATCACAATCTGAAGGCAGCCATCAAACTGGTCTGCACCGAATCAGAGGATTTTGGCCTGTTCCTTTCCCACGGCACGGTGGATCGTGACGATATCATCCGCGCTGTACGGGAAAAAGATTGGAACAGCCTGCCGGAACCGATGCGTCAGCCAGCCCAGGATGCTTATGAAGCCTTGCTGCAGACACATGACGGCCAATTGTGCGACATCATCATAGACCGCGCTGCACTGGATGCCATCTATCAAGCCGGCGCTGGTTCGGAGAACGACCTGTTCCGGATGTATGCCGAACTGACAGTCGCTTCGGCGGATATCAAGACAGCCATCCGCTGCGCCAATACGGGGAAATCTTTGGAATTTATCCGCAGGGCGCTTGCCCCATGCAGTTCTTTGGATGTCGAGAAATTGGCGCGTGCAGCGGCAGAAGGACGCGAATCGATCAGCGATTACCTCGCCACGACCGATTATGCAGCAGCAATGGAAGCGCTCAACCGCTCCCCTTCCGCCTTTGAACGTTGGTGTGACAATCTCATTATTGAGTATATCCGTCCCCAGCAGTTCCAGGCATTTGGCATCGGCCCGCTGGCCTCTTATATCCTTGGCAGGGAAAATGAAATCAAGACGGTACGGATCATTCTCTCCGGCAAGCTCAACGACCTGCCGGAACAGGCGATCCGGGAAAGGGTAAGGGAAATGTATGTATAAGGTTGCAGTCATAGGGGACCGCGACAGCATTTATGGCTTCGCTGCGCTTGGACTGGACACTTATCCCGTTACCGAGCCGGTTGAAGCAGCCAAAAAGCTGCGTTCCCTTGCGGAAAACAATTATGCGGTGATTTATATCACCGAGGCGCTTGCCGCTACCATCGAAACGGAAATCGACCGTTACCGCGCCGCACGCCTGCCCGCGATCATACCAATCCCCGGTGTTTCCGGCAATACCGGCATGGGGATTTTGAATGTAAAGAAATCTGTGGAACAGGCGGTCGGGTCCGATATTATCTTCAACGGGAACTAAAGGGGTGTACCCCCCTTCCCGGACGAAAAAAGAGTAAGCAGGTGAGTACAAAAAATGAGCAAAGGTACGATCAAGAAAGTGGCCGGCCCGTTGGTCATTGCTGAAGGGATGCGCGACGCCAACATGTTTGACGTTGTGCGCGTCAGCGACCAGCGTTTGATCGGTGAGATCATAGAAATCCACGGCGACCAGGCATCCATCCAGGTTTACGAAGAAACTTCGGGGCTTGGACCGGGCGCTCCTGTGGAATCCACAGGCGTGCCGCTGAGCGTTGAACTTGGACCGGGCCTGATCTCCAATATTTATGACGGTATCCAGCGCCCGCTGGAAGCGATTATGCAGAAAATTGGGAATTCCCTGGCGCGCGGCGTCGAAGTGCCGTCGCTCGACCGGGAAAAGAAATGGCATTTTGTCCCGGTAAAATCTGCCGGCGACCCGGTCGTCGGAGGGGATATCCTGGGTACCGTGCAGGAAACAGAAATTGTTGTGCATAAGATCATGGTCCCGCCTGGGGTTATTGGGAAAATCAAATCCATCCAGGAAGGCGACTTCACAATCACTGAAACCGTAGCCGTCATCGAGAATGAAAATGGCGGTGAAAATCCCGTTTCCTTGATGCAGCGCTGGCCGGTACGTGTGGGGCGTCCCTATCAGCGTAAGCTTTCCCCGGATAAACCGCTGATTACCGGGCAGCGTGTCATTGACACCCTCTTCCCCATCGCCAAAGGCGGTGTAGCGGCAGTCCCCGGCCCGTTCGGTTCCGGTAAGACGGTCGTGCAGCATCAGCTGGCAAAATGGGCGGATGCGGATATCGTCGTTTACATCGGCTGCGGTGAACGCGGAAATGAAATGACCGACGTTCTGAACGAATTCCCCGAACTGAAAGACCCGAAAACCGGCCGTTCGCTGATGGAACGCACCGTTTTGATCGCGAATACTTCGGATATGCCGGTTGCGGCGCGCGAAGCGTCCATTTACACTGGTATCACAATCGCAGAATACTTCCGCGATATGGGATATTCGGTAGCGTTGATGGCGGATTCCACCTCCCGCTGGGCTGAGGCGCTGCGTGAAATGTCCGGCCGTCTGGAAGAGATGCCCGGTGAGGAAGGTTATCCGGCTTATCTGGGCAGCCGTTTGGCGCAGTTCTATGAACGTGCCGGGCGGGTCGTCACATTGGGCGCAGATGCCCGCGAAGGTGCGCTTTCGGTCATCGGGGCGGTTTCCCCTGCGGGCGGCGATATTTCCGAGCCGGGCACCCAGGCGACCCTGCGGATCGTGAAGGTTTTCTGGAGCTTGGATTCGCAGCTTGCTTATCGCCGTCATTTCCCGGCGATCAACTGGCTGACAAGTTATTCCCTTTACACCGATACCATGTCCTCCTGGTTCAATTCCAACGTCCACAGTGACTGGATGAACCTGCGCGCACGCATTTTACGCTTGCTGCAGGATGAATCCGAGTTGGATGAGATCGTAAAGCTGGTCGGTATGGATGCGCTTTCTGCACCTGACCGCCTGAAAATGGAGGCTGCCCGTTCGATCCGTGAGGACTTCCTGCATCAGGATGCGTTCCATGAAACCGACACTTATACTTCTTTGGAAAAGCAGTACCTGATGATGCAGTTGGTGCTTGCATTCTACGATCAGTCGATCAAAGCGCTTGAACAGGGCGTTCCGGTGGATGAACTGGTCAAGATCGCTGTGCGTGAACGTATCGGCCGTTATAAATATGTTGCGCCTGAACAGCTGGAAAAAGAATATCAGGAGATCCTGAATGTCCTGACACAGGAAATCGCTGATCTGGCAGCACGGAAGGAGGAATTCTAATGCCGAAGGAATATCGTACGATCCAAGAGGTTGCAGGTCCTCTGATGCTTGTGCATGGCGTAGAAAATGTCACATACGATGAATTGGGCGAAATCGAACTTGCAAACGGCCAGAAACGCCGCTGCAAGGTGTTGGAGATCGATGGCGGGGATGCGCTGGTGCAGCTGTTTGAAAGCTCCACTGGTATCAACCTTTCGAATTCAAAGGTGCGCTTTTTGGGACGCAGCATGGAGCTTGGCGTTTCTGAAGACATGCTTTCCCGCGTATTCGACGGCCTTGGACGCCCGATTGATAATGGTCCGGAGATTCTGCCGGAAAAACGGCTGGATATCAACGGCCTGCCAATGAACCCGGCCGCGCGTAACTATCCGCAGGAGTTCATCCAGACGGGCGTTTCCGCAATCGATGGGCTGAATACCCTGGTCCGCGGGCAAAAGCTGCCGATCTTCTCTGCGTCCGGTCTGCCGCATGCAAACCTGGCAGCGCAGATCGCGCGTCAGGCAAAGGTGCGCGGTACCAGCGAGCCGTTCGCGGTGGTATTTGCTGCTATGGGTATCACCTTCGAGGAATCCAACTTCTTTATTGAGAGTTTCCGCCAGAGCGGCGCGCTCGACCGTACAGTTTTGTTCATCAACCTGGCAAACGACCCGGCGATCGAGCGTATCGCTACCCCTCGTATGGCCCTGACAGCTGCTGAGTACCTTGCATTTGAAAAGAATATGCATGTACTGGTCATCCTGACCGATATCACCAACTATGCCGACGCATTGCGTGAAGTTTCGGCAGCGCGCAAAGAGGTGCCTGGACGCCGCGGTTATCCCGGCTACATGTACACCGACCTGGCTTCCCTGTATGAACGCGCCGGCAGGCAGAAAGGCAAAAACGGCTCAATCACTATGATCCCGATTTTGAGTATGCCTGAGGACGATAAAACCCACCCGATCCCGGACCTCACGGGATATATCACGGAGGGCCAGATCATCCTTTCCCGTGAACTGTATCGCAAAGGGATCGAGCCGCCGATCGATGTGCTCCCTTCCCTGTCCCGTCTGAAGGATAAGGGAATCGGCGAAGGCAAGACCCGTGCAGACCATGCAAACACGATGAACCAGCTGTTCGCTGCTTATGCCCGTGGGAAAGAGTGTAAAGAGCTGATGGTCATCTTAGGCGAGGCTGCGCTGACAGACATTGATAAGCTCTATGCAAAATTTGCGGATGCCTTTGAAACAGAATATGTTTCGCAAGGGTATGAAGCCAACCGCGATATTGAAGACACCCTGTCGATCGGCTGGAAATTGCTCAATATCCTGCCGCGCAGTGAACTCAAGCGTATCAAGGATGTATTCCTGGATCAGTATTATGGAAAGTAAGGGGTGAAGCGCTTTGGCGAATACACATGTAAACCCCACCCGAATGGAATTGACCCGCTTAAAGCGCAAGCTGGCAACTACAAAGCGGGGACATAAGCTGCTCAAGGATAAGCGTGATGAATTGATGCGTCAGTTTTTGGAACTTGTGCGCGTCAATAAGGCGTTGCGGGAAAAGGTAGAAGCCGGGATTGCCGCCGCCAACAAAAATTTTGTGCTTGCCCGTGCAGGTATGCCCGATGAGATGGTCAACGTTGCCATGATGGCGCCGACACAGGAAGTTTACCTGGAAGTCGCGGAACGCAATGTTATGAGCGTTGATATCCCGGTCTTTACCCATAAGACCCGCATTGCAGATGCCAACAACATCTATTCTTACGGCTTTGCTTTTACTTCCTGCGACTTGGATGACGCCGTCAACTCTTTGGCGGACATCCTGCCGGATATGCTGCAGCTGGCTGAGTGTGAAAAATCCTGCCAGCTGATGGCCGCTGAGATTGAAAAGACCCGGCGCCGGGTCAATGCGCTTGAGCATGTCATCATCCCTGAAACGCAGGAAAATATCAAGTATATCACCATGAAACTGGATGAAAACGAGCGATCCACCCAGATCCGTTTGATGAAGGTAAAGGATATGCTTCTGGAGGAAGCACATCATTACAAAGAGCGGCAAGCGGAAGGATTTGCGGTGTAATCATCCCAAAATGTTGTTTTAAGGTGGGTGGTAAAAGCCGACTGGCTTTTACCACCCACCTTTTATACATGGCTTTCCCCTGCCCTGTTTTCGATATAAAGAAAAACCCAGCCGTGGATATTCACAGGCTGGGTTTTTATCATTTGGGAGCACAGTAAAAAATGAGAGAAAGAATATATGTAATAATAAGCGTAAAATTGATAAGCGTAAAGGAATAAAAAGTATATCATCGATGGTGCCTTTACAGTATGCTCCCAAATGCAGGCATAATCTTAGATATACAATGATGGCCCGGCATGGCTGAACAATTCAATGCCGTTTTCCGTAACAACAAAGGTGTGTTCAATGTGGTAGGTATGCCGGCGGGAACTGTAGAACGGTGTTTCCAGGCACAGAACCATCCCTGGCTCGAATACACGGGTCTCTTCCGGAGAAATGAACGGCGCTTCTTCGCCGGAGATGTCACAGCTGATCGAATGGCCAAAATGTCCGCGGATATATTTCGGCATACCGATCGCCTGTTCGACGCCTTTGAAAACATCACACATGCGAACGCCAGGCCCAATATGCTGGATCCCCCACTCATAACCTTTCCAGAGCGCTGCATAGAGTTCTTCCCTCTCAGGCAGTGTGGTATTTCCAACTGCATAAGTACGTGCCAGGTCAGATTTGTATCCATTGGTATACGGGCCGCCGTCCAGGCGGACGATATCACCACGCATCAGCGGGATTTCCTGTGGGATCCAAGCCGGTGCGATATGGGGACCAAACGTATGCGATTGGCTGATAGCGGTAAGATCAGGCGCAAGATCCAGGCAAGCCTGATGGAACACCGTATGGATATCTGCATAGGTCATACCGGGAACGGTTTCTTTCATGGTGCGGTACATCGCCAACTCAGACATTTTAGCGTTGTAACGGAGCACCTCGATTTCCCAAGGGGTTTTTATGGTACGGGCTTCAGACAGCAATTTGGTGCAGTCTACGATATTCTCTTTGCCATACAGTTCATGCAGGAAGCAGCAGGCATCATAGGTGATCCATTTGCTCTGGATACCAATTTTGAGCGGTTTATTGCTTTTCGGGATAAATTCTGCTGCGATCCGATAGGTCCGGTTCAGATCCGGCTGGACCTCTTTGGTCATCCCTTCAAAAGCATAGTCTTCAATATAAATCCATACCGGATATGCTTCAATATGGATGGACGGGTCGCAGACATCCTGTGCCGCCATTTTTTCAAACTCACTGCAAACCAGGGTCACTTTTCCATCCGCAGTCACAACACTCACCGCATTACCGGTTTTTCCGGAACGGTAAAGGCTGCGCACGGCAAAGCCTGTGCTGTAAAAGACCCCGTCTGCAGAGGTTAAAATTAACGCATCCAAGCCACGTTTTTCCATTTGTGCGGTCAGTTTCTGAACAATCAGCTGCTGTTCTCTACCTTTGATCATTGTATTACCTCCCTTAAAAATTTTGCTCAGGTAAAAAGGCGTAAAAAGGGGACGGGAGAGCGCATATCGCTTACCCAGACTATGGCTCCCCCGCCCTTATGATGGGTCAGGACCTTTAATATTCCATTTTCCCTGAATTATTTTACCAGCCCAATCTCTTTGTAGTAACGCTCTGCGCCGGGATGGAAAGGAATCAGCTGATTTTCCATAACCTTCTGGCCAACTTCACCAGCCTGCGGATGGGCCGCTGTCAGTGTATCATTATTTTCGTCAATCGTTTTTACAAAGTCATAAATCATTTGCTCATCGGCATCAGCTTTGCAAACATAGACGTTATGGACACCAACCGTATTCGCATCAAAATCAGATTCATATTTATCTTTGGTAATGGTGTACTTCTGGAAGCTGGGGTTGAGTTCGATCATTTTTTCAATGATTTCATCGCTCATAGTCAGGATGTTCAGGCCAACCGACAGGGCGGTATCCTGGATGCTGGTGTTCGGAGTGGATGCTACATGTACACCGTAATCAAGGGCGCCGTCCTGGATTGCCGTCAGCAAATCCTTGATCCCCATGATTTCTACTTTGTCAAAATCCTCCTCCGTCATGCCGTAGGCTTCAAGCAGGTACTGCCAATAATAATTCGCCATTGTACCGGAAGCAACGCCGACACGTTTTCCTTTCAGATCCGACAGTTCCTTTGCACCGGTGCTTTTGGGGGCGAACTGCGTAATGCTGGTCAGATAGCTGTTGGTGATATAATACAGGGAATCCTTTGCGCTTTCATTGCCCTCCCAGTTGCGTTCCATATTATTGCAGGCAATTGCATCGTCCAGCATACAGGAAGCGATTTGGGCGTCTCCGGAAAGCAGCATATTGATGTTTTCCGCACCGCCGGTCGTAATTTCAGGGACGATATTGTATTCCGGATAGGTTTTGTTCAGCAGGGATCCCAGGGTGCTGACGGTGATGTATCCAACACCGGTTGAAGTGCCAGTTGCAATGTGGATATTCTGGGTGGTGCGGGCGATCCCATCGCTGCTCTCACTCGCGGCGGGCTCTGCTCCGGCATCCCCGTTCGACCCGCAAGCCGCGCAGGATAGGGCTATTAAGAGCGCTAAAGACAGGCACAGTAATTTTTTCATTATGCTACCTCCTCGAATTTTAAATGATATATCGCCACCGGTTTTCCCGATAGTTACTGTGGAATTGGGACTGCGCGTTTTTTCTTTATGTTGAAATATACATGGACCGCAATCATCAGTGCCAGTCCGATTACATCCGTCAAAAGACCGCTGTCAATTAAGCCGACGGCGGCGGCGAACAGCACAACTCTTCCCAGGGGATTGAGAGGCGCGTTCCAAATATATCCGTATACGGCAGCGGACAGGCAGTAAATACCGATCAAAGCACCGACAAACGCCCGGAAAATATCAAGCGGCGCGCCTTCAAACAGTAGGACATTGTTATATACGAAGAAAAACGGGAGCAAAAACCCTGAGATAGCAAGGCGGAATGCCTGGAATCCACATCTGGCGGGGTTACAGTCCGCTAGGCCTGCGGCCGCATATGCAGCCATAGCTACCGGAGGCGTTACATTTGAAATGATGCCGTAGTAGAATACAAACATATGGGCTGCCATCGGGAGTACGCCCAACTCGATAATTGCGGGGGCCACTAGGGTGGCCAGCACCAGATAGCATGCCGAGCTGGGAAGCCCCATGCCGAGGATCAACGAGGCTATCATTGTAATGATTAGAAGCAGCGGCAGCTTGCCGTTTGCGACGTCAACCAGGATCGCGGACAAACGGTAGGAAAGTCCGGTGCCGGTGACGGTGCCAATGATGATACCTACCACAGAGCAGGCAATTGCCACTGTGCAGCATCCACGTCCGGCAGAATAGAGGAACTGCACCAACCGTTCACGGTTCAAGCGGGTCTCTTTACTGACAAAGCTTAATGCCAGTGTAAACAGGAATGTATAAACGCCGGAGCGGGTAATGGAAAAATTCATCGGGCCGATCATCAGCACCAAAACCACCATCGGGCTTAATTTCCATATGCCGCGCAGCGATTCCTTCAACGGCGGCAGTTCCGACCGTTTTACCCCCACCAGGCCATGCCTCAAGGCATATAAGTCAACTGCAAACATCAGTGCCATATAGAACAGGATCGCTGGGATAACCGCGGCTTTCACCACATCCCAATACCGTACGCCGAGCACTTCCGCCATCAGGAATGCTGCGGAGCCCATGATCGGTGGCATGATTTGTCCGCCGGTGGACGCGGTGGCTTCTACTGCACCAGCAAATTCACTGTCATAACCGATGCGCTTCATCATCGGGATAGTAAAGGTGCCTGTACCGATCACGTTGGCGCAAGCAGAACCAGAAATAGAGCCAAACAATGCGGAAGAAACAACCGCTACTTTGGCAGGCCCGCCGCGAAATACGCCGAAAACCGCAGCCGCCAAGCCGGTCATATAATCGCCGACGACGGTGATTGCAAATAGGCCGCCTAAAATGATGAATACGCAGATAAATGTAGCCGCCGAGTTGAGCGGGGAACCAAAAATTCCTTCGGAAGTATAGCAGATCAAATGGATAAAGCGGGTAAACTTCATACCTCCGTGCCGGAATAACGCTGGGAAGATATTCCCATAAAATGCGTAGAAGATCGCAAAAGATACCACGATTGCCAACACCGGGCCTACCTTGCGCCAGGTTGCAATCAGCAGGATTGCGATAAAGAGGACGCCGAAGACGCTCATCATTTGGGTGTGGGTTGTGCTATCGATTGCAAGCTGCTCTGATAATGTCGTAATGTAAATCGTTACGGTACACCCGACTACCAGTAGGACCAGATCCAGGATCTGCATAAATTTGTGCTTATGGTCGTTGTTGTAAAAACCTATGAACAAGATGGCAAGCACAAAGGTCAAATGGATGGACTTTTGTGCGATACCCGAAATGGAACCAAAAAACGCCGTGTACATTTGGAACAGGACGAAACAGATACAGACCGCCAATTCCAAACGTTGAATCGCTTTTGACATAATCATCCTCCTCAGATTTGATTGCCTCGGCAACTGTTACCCTTCCTCTTCCTATTGGGCTGCCGGGCTTTTCTCGTTCCCTTCGTCCCAAAAAATTTTCACAAATTCTGCAATAAATGATTCGTTGAAATTCCCTTGGGCTAACCTCATCTTAATAGGAGATCAGCCATTAGTCAAACTGATAAAACTTATGCAAATCATAAAAAAAAATAATGTAAATAAAAAACGATATATAAAATTTATAGTTTTTATAAGTTATACACATATGATTGTTGTATTTGTGCATAAAAATTATTAAAATTTGTTGAATCTGCTATAGCTAATTTTATCGTACAATCATCCAATAATAGGCAATGCCTGTATCTGTCGGTTTAATCAAAAATGGTCATAGATCCATATGTAATCGCTTCATAAAGCCCACAAGAAATTCAAACGACTTTTGCAAGATCATTTCTCAACTTTTACAATTTTTATATCTTGTGATATAATATCAATATATTTTATAATTCTTTGAACATTTGCTACTTGCAGACAAATTTCTTTATTGGAGGGGCCTAGATGAATATCAAAGATATAGAAGCTGTGATTGCTGTTGTAGATAATGGCAGTATTACACGTGCAGCAAAAAAGCTTTTTGTGACACAGCCCTCCCTGAGTCAATGTATCCAGCGGGTTGAAACAGAACTAAATGCCACCCTTTTTATCCGCACTAAAAATGGAATTGAGTTAACCAGCGCTGGTAAAGCATTTATCGAATATGCAGAGCGGATCTGCAAAGAATGCAGGGATTTGGAAAATACATTGGTAGATATTTCAGAAATGAGAGCAGGCCATCTATCTGTGGGTATCCCTACCCTTTTAAACGGATATCTTTTACCAGAAGGATACATGTATTTCCGCAAACACTATCCACATGTAAAAGTTGATCTTTGCGAAGATGATTCCAGCAACTTGGAATTGATGCTTTGCCGCGGAAAGATCGACTTGGCGATTATGTCTATGCCGATAGACCCTTCTTTAATCTCTGTTCCCATGATCTCTTGTGAAATGCTTTTATGTGCACCGGATTGGTTTCATCCTGGCGATTCCCTTTTGGATCCAAAGACACACATTTTGGATATCCGCAAACTGAATGGCCAGCCTTTCATCATCCCACAGTCATCTCAAAAACTTCATATGCTGACCGATAAGATCCTAAAAAAAGCCGGAATTTCGGTGCAAAACGTGTTGACTACCCGCAGTTCCAAAGGGGCCATGCTATACAGTGCTTTTGGATTGGGATTTACCCTCCAGCCGATGATGTCGGTACTTTTTCATCAGTCGATTTTAAAGGGACATGGGCAATTGTTCCGTATCCCTCCCGAATTGAATGAGCGTTGGACGGTGGTTATGGCCCGCAGCCGGAATGGCTATTTTTCAGAAGCTGCCCGCTGTTTTATACGGTCCATGCAGGAATTTTACAGTGGTATTCCCCCGCTGGAACCCGGAAAAATGCCGGTACAAAAGAATAGCTGAATCAAAAAACGTGCCGCCCGACAAATATTGGACGGCACGTTTTTACTTGTTGACATTTTATTCTGTGCGTAGCGCATCCACCGGACGTAATTTGGCAGCTGTTGTCGCTGGATAAACCCCAAAAAGTACCCCGACAATAACAGCAACCACAATGCTGCTTATGATGGATCCTGGCGCAACATGAAAAGTGATCGAAAACGTTTTGCAACCAATCCATGCAAACAGGACCCCCAGCCCTACACCAGCCATACTCCCAATCAGTGAAAGGGTAAATGCTTCCGCTAAAAATTCAACCAGGATCATGCCTTTGGTTGCACCAATCGATTTTTTGATACCAATCTCTCTTGTGCGTTCATTGACCGATACCATCATCACGGTCATGATCCCCAAGCCGGATACCACCAGGGAAACAGCGGCAATCAACGAGAGAATCATCGTAACGATCTCCAGCAAATGATCGAGCGTTTCTTTTTGCGCAGAAAGGTCTTCCGCCTTAAAACCGCGCCCAATTTGATGGAAGCGGTTGAGGGCGTTACTCAGCTGATTGGAAACGGCGCCGGCGTCTTCCTGTGGGGCAATGGTCACTGCAATCTGGTCAAAATCAGCTTTCCCTTGATAATGCTGCAAGGTTGTGTACGGAAGATAAACAAAACATGGTATCATCTGTCCCACCATACTTTGCAAAATATTCCCGCCGGAAGAAACGATCCCCACAATCTCCAGTTTGACATAATTGCCATTGATCATGGCATCCAGTTCTTTTCCTACAATATTCTCCCGTTTATAAAAAAGTTTGGCCACATTCTGGTCTATCATACAGACGTCTGCCCTGCTGGAAATATCGCTTTGTGTCAACATCCGGCCGTACCGCGGGGTCAAAGAAACCACCTGCTGGCTACCCGCATCAATCCCCCAAAGCACAGCGTTTGCCAGCAGCCCCCGCATGCGGATGCTGCTGTAACCCATCAGGATTGGAGCCGCACTCTGCACCTGCGGCATGCTGCGGATCAATTCCAGGTCTTCTGTCCCCATCTTTTGGTCGGTCAACTTTTGATCGACGCTGACTGCAATGCTTCCCAATCCCAGCGCGCTGAGTTCCTGCTGGATGGTTTCTCTGCCGATGGCTCCGATGGAACTGATCAAGACGACCGAGGTGACGCCAATGGTAATCCCGGCAATCGTTAAAAAGCTTCGGAATTTTTTGCGTCCCAAATTGCGCAGCCCAGAAGCAAAATAATCAGTCACCATCCTTTCGTTCCCCTTTCAGCAGAACTTTTTCATTCTCCTCGATCCCCTGCGCATTTACCAGGATCACATCGGATGTGGTGAGCCCCTCAACGACTTCTACCCCTTCAAACAGCTCCTCACCGGTTTTGATATCCCTGCGAACGATCCCCGAATCTACCGCCAGGAAAACATACTCAACATTTTCTTCATCCTGCTGTACTGCTTCATACGGCACCATCAGCATATCCCGCTGTTCACTGGTCGTAATCTCAGCGCGGACAGAAAACCCAGGTTTCAGTTCCGGGGCTGGGTTGGAGATACTGATCTCTACATCCACAACCATCTCCTGTGCGCTGACCGAAGCTGCACGGTATGCGGATGGATAAATTTTGCTCACATATCCCTCATAAGAGCCGGTAAACCCACTGCCGGTCAGTACAGCATGATCTCCCAGCTGGATATCTGAAATATACGATTCCCCTACCGTCACCTTGGCAATAAAATGGCTGCAATCAGAGATCGTAAAAGCCGGCACGGAAGTCTGGGACAGGATATCTTCCTGCAGCCCCACCTGAGTGACGACTCCATCGATCGGGGCATAAATTTCCTGCGGGATATAAAAATATTCGGATGCCAGCAAATCCTTTGCAGTCGTTGAAGCATCCGGCAAAAACTCGCCCATCCCTTCCAGTATCCCACCATATCCCTCCAACAACCCGGAAGATTGGAGCAATGTATAAAGTTCGTTCAAATTTCCAGTGTCTAGCCCATTCAGGCCGCTGTTTTGGAACAGCTGGCTGGCCGGTATGCTTTGTTTCAAGATCCCTTGGGTAGTATCCACATCCACAGTTGCAAGCAGCTGCCCCTTTTGGACCACATCCCCCACTTCCGCCATGACCAGATCGGGCAGGACCGGCGTTTGTACATAAAGTTCTTTTGTTTGGATCGCTTGGATATCCCCATTGGCGGTGATTTTCTTTTCATACAGGGCTGTTTCCGGGGTCATGCACCCGATCGGGGGTATCATTTGCAGGTAAAAATGCGGGACAGCTCCAACACACCCAAACAATGCAGTCATTGTAAGTAAACCAAACCATCTTTTTATGCGCAAAACAAAAATCCCCCTTTGCAGCGCGCAATCACAAGCATAGTGTTCGCTGCACAGGGGATTTTATACAGAAAGGGACAATAAATATATCCAGCATGGACAAAATAAAAATGGTTATACTGGCATCAGGCGCATTTTCATTTTTTAGAAGGGGTGATTGTTTTGAACGATCCAAAAGAATCAAAAATCCATCTGATTGCCTGTGATAAAGACTGTTTTTATCAGCAGCAGGGATACTGTACATTGGACGAGATCACATATATCACCAATTTGGATGGAGGCGGCTGCGGCTACTTTACCCAAACTGACCCTTACGCTGATCTATCGGATGACCGAGATGGCCTGGGATAAATTCTGCACCCCAATCAGGCGGATCTCCGGCATACCGGATGTATCCATCCCTTTCAGGTTGTTCTGCGGCAGGATACAGGTTTTGAACCCCAACCGGTAGGCTTCCCGGACCCGTTGCTGGATATTGCTGACAGCCCGCACTTCGCCGGCCAATCCGATCTCCCCGAACACCGCCATATCGTTCGCAATGCTTTTATCCAACAGGTTGGAGGCCAACGCCATCGCTACCGGCAGGTCAGCTGCCGGCTCATCCAGCCGTAATCCGCCCACTACATTGATATACGCATCCAAATTTCCAAAGAAATAACCGCTTCGTTTTTCAAGCACTGCGATCAAAAGAGCCATCCGGTTATAATCAAAACCAGTGGCCATCCTGCGCGGTGTACCAAACCCTGTCTTGGAAACCAGCGCCTGCACTTCTACCAGTATGGGCCGGGACCCCTCCATGACGCAGGCCACGCAGCTGCCTGAAACATCATGCGACCGGCCGGAAAGCAGCATCAATGAGGGATTTTTGACCTCTGCCAACCCTTCCTGCACCATTTCAAAAACCCCGATTTCATTGGTGGAGCCAAAGCGGTTTTTTACTGCGCGCAAGACCCGGTAACTCTGATGCCGTTCCCCCTGGAAATATAAGACCGTATCCACCATATGCTCCAACATTTTCGGCCCGGCGATCGCGCCCTCTTTGTTGACATGCCCGACAATAAAAACCGGAATCTCCCGGCTTTTTGCAAGCTGGATCAGCAACTGGGTCGATTCGCGGATCTGCGTCAAACTCCCCGCAGAAGAAGCCACAGCCGGGATACTCATTGTCTGGATCGAATCGACCATGACCACATCCGGAGAAGTCTGTCGGATGCTTTCCAACGCAGCGTCCATATCGGTGGTCGCTGCAACATACAGCCGGTCGCTGCTCACATGCAGCCGGTTGGCGCGCAGCTTCAATTGCCGGGCGCTTTCTTCTCCCGAAATATACAAAACCGTCCGCTGGCCGCATAAATACTGACAGATCTGAAGCAATAAAGTGGATTTTCCGATCCCCGGATCGCCTGCCAGCAGGATCACCGATCCTGCCACGATCCCGCCGCCCAGCACCCGGTCCAATTCTTCTACGCCCGTCCGGTAACGTTCGCTGTCATCCGAGGATATTTCGCTCAATTTTGCGGCTTGTGTCGTGATGCTGGCGCCTGCTGCCGGCACACCTGCCTTTACCGCCTGCTGCCGTATCTCCTCCCCCAACGTGTTCCACTCGCCACAGTCAGGGCATCTCCCATACCATTTCACAGTTTCATATCCGCAATTGCTGCATACATAAATCAACCTGTTTTTTGCAGTAGCCATATGGAACATCCTTTGCTTTTTGGTTTTATATGGTAACTTCTTCCAGATTCAAATAGTTGCAAAGACCCGAAAAAATCGTAAACGCCACCTTTTTCTGATAATCCGGCGTCGTCAGCAGATACGCTTCCTCCGGATTGGATAAAAAGCCGCACTCCACCAATAACGCCGGGATCGGCGCATGATAGATCAGATACACGCTGTCCCCGCAAGCTTTATATTGCCTGGTGTTGTCCGGCTGCAATATCCGGAATTTCTCCTGCACCGCTCGGGCCAGCTTTTCACTTTCCGCATTTTCAGGTCCAAAAAAGACCTGCGCCCCCCAATATTTGGATACAGTGTATTTATTTTGATGGATGCTCAACAAAATCGCATTCCCGGACTGTTTGGCCAAAGCCAGCCGGTTATGGATATCCGAATTTTTCCTTTGCCGCACGCTGGAAAGCCCCTCGTCCTCCAGGGAAATATCTTCCGTGCGTGTCATGACCACATCGAATCCACAAGATCTCAGCAGGTCACACAGCTGTTGAGCGATCTGCAGGTTGATCTCTTTTTCGACGATCCCCCCAGCCCCTGTCGCTCCGCCGTCAAATCCGCCATGCCCGGCGTCCACAATGATCGTAGGAAGCCCCTCCAGCACTTCATACGGCGCATCAGCAGTGATCGCCCGATAGGAATAGCTCGAAAAAGCGATCAGGAATCCTGTAAAAATCCCCAATGTGAGAACGGTTATGGCCTTCCGTCTGCGCATCTCACATCCCTCCCCGCATTACCTTATGCAGAAACGGGATATTTTTATGCCTCCAGATGCGCTTCCAGATATTCAATCAGGTCAGCGACCCCGCCGTCCATACAGTTTCCAACGGTCAATTTACAGATTTTCTTGATGTCATCCGGCGCATTCCCCACCGTCACAGGGAACCCGGTCAATTGCAGCATTTCCAAATCGTTGTAATAATCCCCGATCGATACCATATGGGAAACCGGTACGCCGGTAATGTGGGAAAGCGCAAGCAAACCTGTCCCTTTGTTTGCATCTTTCGGGACGATCTCCAAAAAATTGGGGCTTGATTGGGTAATATGTACGTCTTCCCACCCCTGTGAAAGTGCAAATTCCCGCACCATGGGCAGCATTTCCGCTTCCATCGACATAATGACTTTATAGAAATCCCCTTCCAGCTGATCCAATGTCTGCGGTGTAAATGGGATATGCTCTTTGCCCAGATATTTCTGGCTGTAGTAGATGGACGAAACCGAAATATATTGTTCCGGACGGCCCAATACAACGCCAAGTTCCGGAAATTTCCCAATGATCGCCGCCAGATAACCCACAAAACTTTTCGGCAGGCAAACGCTGTAAAGCATTTTTTTCGCCTGGAAATCATATATGCCGCCCCCGTTAAATACGATACATGGGGCTGTCACCGGGAAGAGGGACAAATATCTGCCGACCGAAGCCGGGGAACGCCCGCTGGCAATGGCAAACCGCCCCCCGTTTTCGCAAAACCGGCGAATCGCCTGCACATTCCGCTGCGGGACAGGTGCAGGCGCATCCACCAACGTCCCATCCACATCACAGGTCAAAATTATTTCGTTTCGTTTAAGGGGCATGAATCAAACCCTCCGAGGCTATGCAAAAATTTTTCATAATATTCCGGCAGGCTGCTGGTAAATTCCAGATATTCCCCCGTCCGTGGATGCAAAAAACCGATCGTCCGCGCATGCAGGCACTGCCCATCCAGTTTTCCGATCACATTTTTGGGCCCATAAACCGCATCCCCTGCCAACGGATGCCCTTTATAAGCCATGTGTACGCGGATTTGATGGGTCCTGCCTGTTTCCAGGCGGAATTCCATATCACAAAAACCCCGCAAACGCATCTTGACGCGGTAATGGGTGACGGCCGGTTTGGAATTTTTTTCGGTCACGCACATCTTTTTCCGGTCATTTGGATTCCTTCCGATGGGTGCATCCACCGTCCCGGTATCTTCCGGGAAATTTCCATACACAACGCCGTTATAAATACGGGTAAAACTGTGTTCTTTGATCTGTGCGGCAAGGCTCTGATGCGCAAAATCATTTTTTGCAACCATCAGAAGCCCGCTGGTATCCTTATCGATCCTGTGGACAATCCCCGGACGTATCACGCCGTTGATGCCGGACAGCCTCCCCCCGCAATGATAAAGCAGGGCGTTTACCAGAGTGCCGTCATAATTCCCAGGCGCCGGATGCACGACCATCCCCTTGGGCTTATTCACGACCAGCAGGTCATCGTCCTCATAAACGATCTGGATCGGGATATTTTGCGGCGCGACCTCCAGCGTCCTCATTTCCGGCAAAAAGACTTCTATCGTTTCATTCCCGCGCAGCTTATAGTTTTTGGCAGCGCTTTTTCCGCATACCTGTACATTTCTCTGCTCACAAAGGGACTGTATCGCCGTTCGGGTCAACTCCGGTATCTTTTCCGCCAGCCACCGGTCAAGGCGTTCCCCCTGGTCGGCTTCCATTGCCTGTATGGAGTAATCCGGGCTATCCGGCATATCATTGGCCATCGTTCTCCGGCCCTCCTGTGTCCTCCGTATCGGTATCGGGTTGTGTTGTCCCCTGGAGATTTTGTCGCCCTTCAAAAAACAGCAGATAAATCAGCAGCAAAATAGTCCCTACAACGACACAGCAGTCGGCAAAATTGAAAACCGGGAAACTGAATAATGGGGAAATATCCAAATAATCTACCACAAACCCCCTGCTGACCCGGTCGATCAGGTTGCCCACTCCGCCTGCCAGGATCAGGCTGATGCAGCAAAGCAAAAACCGGTTTTTGAATTTGCCCATCAAAACCGCAATCAGTACTGCCAGCAGCACGATCCCTGTCAAAACGGACAATAACCCGGTTTTCCCCTGAAAGATTCCAAAGGCCGCGCCCCGGTTTTCCACATAAGTCAGCTGCAGTAACCCTGGGATGAGCAGCCGGGAGGGCTGCCCTGCCAAATTTTCCAATATCCAAATCTTCAGCATCTGGTCGATCGCCGTAAGGATTGCAGCGCTTGCCACAACTGCCAATTGGATCATAAAAGTAACCTCCACAAAAGGATGCGGCGCTTAAAAATTTAAGCGCCGCATAAAATTTTTAATCAACGATACCGGCACACCGGGCACAAAGGGTCGGATGTTTGGGATCAGCGCCCACCGTGTGGCTGTAAGCCCAGCAGCGGGGGCAAAGTTCCCCTTCTGCCTTCGAAACGGTGACACTTAACCCATCCAGATCACCTGTGAATTCACCCTGTCCCCCTTGTTCCAGTTTGACCTGCGAAACAATGAAGACCGGTGCAAGCTCTTTTTCGACGCTGCTCAAAAATGCAAACAACTCATCATTGCAATGCAGTGTGACCTGGGCCTCCAGGGATTTGCCGATCATCTTTGCATTCCTTGCCAATTCCAAAGCCTTCAGCACATCGTCGCGGACAGCATGGATGCGATCCCATTTCTGCATGAAGCCTTCATCTACCAACCCATCCTGTGCGGCAGGCATGTCGTTGAGCATCACCGAATCCCCGCAGTATTTTTCATCCGCAGGCATAAACTGCCAGATTTCTTCCGCTGTGAATGGGATGATCGGGGCCAAAATCAGATCCAGCCCCCGCAGGATGGTGTAAATGGTCGTCTGGGCAGCCCTGCGGTTCTGCGAATCGGCAGCCTCGACATACAGGCGGTCTTTGATGACATCCAGATAGAAGTTGGACATGTCGATCGTGCAGAAGTTATGCAGCGCATGATAGACGATATGGAATTCAAACTTATCATAAGCAGCTTTGGCGGATTTTACAAGTTCGTTAAACCGCGCCAGCGCCCATTTATCCAGATCGGTCAGCTGATCGAACGGCACCATATCCCGGCCCGGCTCAAAATCCGAAACATTGCCCAAAATATACCGGGCGGTATTGCGGATCTTACGATAGACTTCAGAAAGCTGTTTGAGGATATCGTTCGAGATGCGGATATCTGCATGATAATCTGCCGAAGCCACCCACAGCCGCAGAATATCTGCGCCATATTTTTCTGTGATCTCCTTCGGTTCGATGCCGTTTCCAAAGGACTTGGACATCTTGCGCCCTTCCCCGTCAACGACCCAGCCATGGGTGCAGACCGCTTCATACGGCGCCTGCCCTTTCCATGCAATCGAGGTGAGCAGTGAGGATTGGAACCAGCCGCGGTACTGGTCGGTACCTTCCAGATAGAGGTCGACCGGCCATTTCATATCCGGGTTATCGTGCATGACCGAAGCGTGGGTTGTACCGGAATCAAACCAAACGTCCATGATGTCCGTTTCCTTGATAAACTCCGTACCGCCGCACTTTTTACATTTTGTGCCGGCCGGCAGGATATCCTTGGCGTCGGTCGTATACCACGCATCCGACCCTTTTTCGCGGAACAAATTGCTGACTGCCTGGATGCTTTCTTCATCCACATGGTACTGGCCGCAATTCTTGCAGTAGAATACCGGGATCGGTACGCCCCATGTGCGCTGGCGGGAAATACACCAGTCGCTGCGGTCGCGCACCATATTGGTCATACGGCCCTGGCCCCATGGCGGAATAAATTCGATCTTTTCGATCGCTTCCACCGTCTGTTCCTTGA